>JAPOVT010000055.1:0-14444 GCA_026708015.1 bacterium | reverse complement strand
CGTTCAGATGATCGGGGTGGCCGGGACCGCGACGATCGTCGGGATGACCGGGGTGGCCGTGGCGGCCGAGACCGCCGGGACTGGGACGGCCCTTCCCAAGCGGCTTCCTTCGAGGAAGACTTCGAAGCTCAGTTGCGCGATGAATTCGGCGATCTGGGTCCCAGCGGGGGCTCGCATCGTCGAGGAGGGGGTCGCGGCCGCGACCGGGATCGAGCACCACGCTAACCCCGCCCTCTACTTCGCAATCCAAGCCCGGTAGCCATTGCTTGGCCCTATATCGTCTCGTTCATGATCCAGGTAGGGGTATTTGGCGCGGGAGGCAGAATGGGCGCCACCGTGTGCGAAGCGGTGGCTTCCAACCCTGATTTGAATCTGGTGGCCGCGGTTGATCCCTACGGCGTAGGAGCGTCGGCCGGCGGTGTGGTTGCCGTTGCCGACCGCCAGGCAGTGGTTGACGCCGGTGCCGACGTGGTAGTTGATTTCACCATTGCCGAAGCGGCCCGGGACAACCTGGTCTGGCTGGCTGAGCAGCGAGTCCATGCCGTCGTGGGAACCACCGGGTTCACAGACGACGACTTTGAGCGATTCCAGGCTGCATTCGACGCGGCGGAACGGGCCTGCATCATCGCTCCCAACTTCGCCATCAGCGCGGTGCTGATGATGCGGTTTGCCGAGCTGGCCGCACCATATTTCGACACGGCCGAGGTCATTGAGCTGCACCACGACGCCAAGATCGACGCTCCGTCGGGCACCGCCCGGCTAACGGTGGAGAAGATGGCCGCCGCTTCAGAGACCTGGCCCCCCGATCCCACCGAGCACGAGATGCTGTCCGGAGTTCGGGGCGCCGAGGGTCCTGCAGGCATCCGGGTTCATGCCGTACGCATGAGGGGGATGGTGGCCCATCACGAGGTGATCTTGGGCGCCGAGGGCCAAACCCTGACCATTCGCCAAGACTCCACCGATCGGTCCTCCTTCATGCCCGGAGTCCTGACCGCGGTGAAAGCCGCCCCCGACCACACCGGGCTCATCGTCGGACTCGACGCCTTGCTGGACATTTAGTGGTGTGTCGTTCAGGCGCATATTGCTGAACATAGTGGTGCTCTTGGCCGTAGCCGCCATGGTCACCGCGGGTTTCTGGCAGCTCCACCGGCTGTCTGAGCGCCGGGATCGCAACAGCACGATCACCGACCGCAGCGAACTCCCTGCTGTTGAGGTGCAAAATTTGGTGTCGGGTGCCGACAGCTTCGACGTGGGCAACGACATCGAATTCCGCTCGACTCGAGCGATCGGGGTGTATCTGGCCGAAGGTGAGGTGCTGATCCGCAACCGCACCTATCAGGGCGCGGCCGGATATTGGGTCCTCACCCCGCTGCGGCTCCAATCCGGCGACACCGTGGCGATAAATCGGGGCTGGATCCCCCACGCCGCGGGCACTGGCGCTGCTCCCGCTGACTTCGCTCCCGCCACCGGCGAGGTACAGGTGGTTGGGCTGGTCCGGGCCACGGTCATCGCCGAGGGACTCCAGCAGTCGGACCCGTCAAGCGGGGTGCTGGCCGAGATGGCCCGACCCGATCTGGCCCGCCTGTCCCAACAGCTCGATGGCGCCCTGCTTCCGGTCTATGTGCAACTTCAGGCCCAGACCCCGTCCTCTGGCGATCTGCCTGTGCCCGTACCTCCCCCCGACCTGGGAGAAGGATCGCATTTGGCCTATGCCGTCCAGTGGTTCATCTTCGCCACCATCGCCGCCGTCGGCTATCCGCTGATCTTGCGCCGTTTGGGCCGTCCCGGCGACCGCGATCAAGACGCAAAAGTAGGCTGATCCGGTGTCGAATTCAGGAGAATCCATGCCGCGGGTGCTTCATGCCTTGCGCACCAAGGGCATGGCCGAGGTCGATGCGGTGGCTCATGCCGCTGGCTTGTCGGAGGACCAGGCGGTCGGCGCATTGGGCGTACTCGGCGAGCGGGGATGGGCCCGCTATCGGGACGGCAATCGGGCCAAGGGCTGGATGCTTCTGGGGGAGGGCCGGGCTGAGGCCGAGCGGTCGGCGACCGCCGAGATGGAGGCTTCCGGCCAGCGATCCGCGGTTTTCGATCTCTATCGGGCGTTCAAGGTCTTGGACCCCGAGTTGAAGCAGGCCTGCACCGATTTTCAGATACGCGGGGATCAGACACTGAACGACCACACCGACCCCGACTACGACGCGGCGGTCATCGCTCGGTTGGCTGAGATCAATCGGAGGGTCCAGCCGATCATGGCCCGCCTGACCGAAGCCCTAGATCGCTTCGGGCACTATGGACCGAGGCTCAACTTTGCTCTGAGCCAGGTGGTGGGCGGTGACATTAACTGGTTTACGAAACCCTCGCTGGATTCGTACCATGAGGTGTGGTTCGAGCTGCACGAGGATCTCCTGGTGACACTGGGAATTGATCGGGCATCCGAGCTGACCGCCGATTCCGCTGACGCGTAAGGAGAACCCATGGCTCGATTCGGCAAGGTGCTCACCGCCATGGTCACACCTTTTCGACAAGACGGCTCCCTTGATCTGGACACGGCTGCATCATTGGCCCAATGGCTGAGCGACAACGGAAGCGATGGGCTGGTCATCGCGGGCACAACCGGCGAGGCGCCTACGCTGACTCACGACGAGCAGATCGAACTCATCGGTGCCGTCGTGGCCGCGGTGGATATCCCCGTGGTGGCCGGAGCGGGCAGCAATGACACCGCCGCGGCGGTTGAGCTCACCGAGCGGGCCCAGGAGGCCGGGGCCAACGGCGTCTTGTCGGTGGCCCCGTACTACAACCGGCCCTCGCAAGCCGGCTTGGCCAAGCACTTTGCCACGGTGGCGGCGGCAACCGACCTTCCGGTGCTCATCTACGACATTCCCGTTCGCACCGGGCGCAAGGTGGACACCGCCACGCTGCTGGAACTGGCCCACGGCGAGGCCAACATCGTCGGGGTCAAGGACGCCGCCGGGGACCCCGCCGAGACCGCCGCCCTCATCGCCCAAGCGCCCGATGATTTCGAGGTCTACAGCGGCGACGACAGCCTCACACTGCCGCTGCTGTCGGTGGGGGCGGTGGGCGTCATCGGCGTGGCCACCCACTGGGCCGGCGCCGAACACGCCGAGATGATCGCCGCATTCGAGAAGGGCGACGTGGCGGCCGCCCGCCAGATCAACGCCAGCCTTATGCCTTCGTATGGCTATGAGACGGGGTTGGCCGCGCCCAACCCCATTCCGGCCAAGGCCATGATGCGCCTGATCGGGCTGCCGGTGGGCCGGTGCCGACCGCCGCTAGACGTCGAGCCCGACGGCCTGATCGAGGCCGCCGCCGAAGTGCTGGCCGGCACAAGACTCGGTGCCGATGGCTGAACCTGCGGTCGCATTGAGGATTTGCGCTTATGGCTGAACCGGTTCAGATCACCTTTCTGGGCGGGTTGGGCGACATCGGGAGGAACTGCGCGGCAATCGAGTCCCAGGGCGAGGTGCTCCTCTTGGACTGCGGCGTGCTGTTCCCCGATGAGGACATGCCCGGGGCCGACTTCGTGCTTCCAGATCTGGAATACCTGCGCGACCGAGCCGACCGCATCGTGGGCTGCATCTGCACCCACGGCCATGAGGATCACATTGGCGCCCTGCCCCGGGCGCTGGAGTGGCTGTCGTTCCCCGTGTACGCGTCGCCGTTCACCCTCGGGCTGATACGTAACCGTCTCGAGGAGCGGGAGGTGAGCGACCGCGCCACCCTCGTTCCCATCGGCGACCACGACCGAGTGCGCATCGGATCGTTCGACTGCGAATTCATCCCGGTCACCCACTCAGTTCCCTCAGGGTTGATCTCGGCCATTCGCACGCCGCAGGGGGTGATCCTCCATTCCAGTGATTTCAAGCTGGACTTGAACCCGGTGGACGGCCGCCGCACCGATCTCGCCCGAATCGGGGCCATTGCCTGCGACGAGGGGATTCGGCTGCTGCTGTGCGATTCCACCAACTCTGAGATACCCGGCAGTTCGCGGTCGGAGTCCGAAATCGGGGAGGTGCTGAGGAGAGTGTTCGCCACCCATCCCGACCGACGCCTGGTGGTGGCGGCGTTCTCCAGCCACATCCACCGGATCCAACAGGTGGCCGACGCCGCGGTCGAGTCTGGGCGCAAGGTGGCCACGCTGGGGCTGTCCATGAAGCGCAACTTCGCCCTGGCCCGAAAGTTGGGATTGCTGCGGCTGCCCGACCATGCGGTAATCGAAGTGTCCGATGCCGAGCACTATTCGCCCGGAAAGGTGTGCGTGGTGTCCACCGGTTCTCAGGGGGAGACCCGCTCGGCGCTGGCCATGGCCGCCACCGGCGACAGCCGCTGGATCGAGATCGGCCCCGACGACACCGTGGTGCTGAGCTCCAGCCCCATACCCGGCAACGAGGCTCGAGTCTCCCGCATGATCAACAGCCTGGTGTCCCGGGGGGCGAAAGTGGTCCACAGCGGCCAACTGGAGGTCCACACCACCGGCCACGGCAAACAGGATGAGCTTCGCACCCTGCACACCGTGGCCGACCCCGAGTACTTCGTGCCGGTCCACGGCGAGGTCCGCCATCTGGCGGCCCACGCCGAACTGGCCCTGAAGATGGGCATGCCATCTGATCGGGTGATCCTGGCCCGAGACGGCGAGCAGGTGGAGTTGAGCGACCGCGGTCTGGCCAACCGGGGACAGGTCACCTCCGGGGACTACTACTACGTGAACGGGCAGCTGATCGAGAGCGGCCGGGAGCTGTTCAGCGAGCGATTCATTCTCGGCGGCCAGGGAGTAGTCAACGTCGTGGTGGTATTGAGCCGCGATGAGGGTCGTCTGCTGGCCCGCCCCCGCGTGGAGAGCAAGGGCTGGGTGGGAGCCGACCTCGTCCGAGAATTCGAACTTGCCGCGGCCGACGAGGTGGAGGCTGCGGTGGAGGAGTATCTGGCATCGGGAGAAGACGACGGGTTGGAGCGCTTGGTTCGAAGGGCAACGGGCCAATTCGTCAACCACAACACCGGCCGCCGCCCCATGATCGTTCCCGTCATCATCGAACTCTGAGCGCCCTGTCGGCCCAAACCATTGGTTACTGGTGTTGTCAATGGTACGTTTGTGGTTGTTGTGGCTACCAAAACCGCTCAAAAGCCCCCTACAAAGCCCAGCGCAAAGTCCAAATCCAAGGCCGGAGCCTCATCGGATAGCCGATTGAGGCAAGCATCGGCCGCGGTCTGGGCCAGACACCGCGCCGATATCATCGCCGTGGGGTTCATCCTCGCCGGGCTGGTGGCGGCATGCGCCGTTTGGGCCGATGTGGCCGGACCGTTCGGCAAGGGCCTCCGGATCATGCTCGGCGCGCTCATTGGCACCGCCAGGTCCGCCATTCCGATTGCTTTGGTGGCCATTGGAGTTGTGCTGTTGCGGGGTCCCCGCCCCGACGACGAGGAGGATGTACAACCTGCTTCCGAGTCCTTCGACAAGAATCCCTACACCGACCCGGCCCGGGCCGACTTGGTGCAGGCGGTTCGCCTTGGCCTCGGCACCGCATTGACGCTCCTGTCGGTCACCGGCCTTCTCCACATCGCCATCGACCGGCCGGGCATTGAGGACTTGGACGGGCTGATGGGGTCTGGCGGCGCATTGGGATTGGCGTTCGGGGGCACGCTGGCCGCATTCATGGGAGTTTGGGGCGCCAGCTTGGTGGTGGGCGCGTTCGGCCTTCTGGGAATGGTGGTGCTCACCCGGGTGTCTCTGCGGGCTTGGGCCCGCCGAGTGGACGGGGCCAAGCTCAAGGCCGCCCTGGTTCGGGCTCTTCACTCCGCGACTGGCACACCCACGCCGGCCGAAGACCCCTCAGCACACCATCAGGGGTCCGCGGCGGAGGAGATTCTGGTCGAACCGGGGGTGCCCGACTCCGATGTAGTGGTCATACCCACTCCGCTCCCGGAACCGGAACCGGCGCCCGCTCCGGAGACCAGTGCGGCGTCTGAGCCCAAACCTGAGCCCAGTCCTCCTTCCCCCGACCCGGAGCCGGATTGGCGGGCACCGGCGATCGTGGGTGAGAAGGGGTCCAAGTCGTCGAAGTGGAAGCTCCCCTCGCTCAAGCTGCTGGGCGGGTCCGATCCGCAGCAGGTCAACCAGGATGAGGCCACCCGCAAGGGCGCCGCCCTCGAGCAGGCCCTGGCCGCTCATGATGTAGAGACCAAGCTCGTCGGCATGGTGATCGGTCCCACCGTGACCCGCTATGAGCTAGAGCTCGCCCCCGGGGTAAAGGTCAGCCGGATCACCAGTTTGAGCAAGGACATCGCCTATGCCCTGGCATCGCCCGACGTCCGCATCCTGGCTCCCATCCCCGGGCGCCAGGCCATCGGCGTGGAGGTGCCCAACCGCGACCGCCAAGTGGTGTCGCTGGGGGGGATACTGGCGTCGGCCGAAGCCCGCAAGGCCAACCATCCCCTAGAGGTGGCCATCGGGCGGGACATCAACGCCAAGCCGGTGATGATGGACCTGTCCCGGATGCCCCACATTCTCATCGCCGGGGCCACAGGAGCGGGCAAGTCGTCGTGCATCAACTCCATGATCACGTCGGTGCTCATGCGCTCCACCCCCGACCAGGTCCGTATGATCCTGGTCGATCCCAAGATGGTGGAGATGGCCCAATACGAGCATGTGCCCCACCTGCTCACCCAGCCGGTAGTCGACCCCAAGAAAGCGGCCAACGCCTTGGCCTGGGCCTGTCGGGAGATGGACCGCCGCTATGAGGTGCTGGCCTCGGTGGGCGTGCGGGATATCGACGGCTACAACGACGCCTGCGACCGGGGGGTGTTTGAGAACGATCGCAAATTGGGAATCGAAGAGTCAGAGCCCAAAGAGCGGATGCCGCTCATTTTGGTGGTCGTGGACGAGCTCTCCGACCTGATGATGGTGGCCCCCCGCGACGTGGAGGACTCCATCTGCCGGATCGCCCAGAAGGCCCGGGCGGTGGGCATCCACCTGGTGATCGCCACCCAGCGTCCGTCCATCAACGTGATCACCGGGGTCATCAAGGCCAACATCCCGGCCCGGCTGGCCTTTGCGGTGTCCAGTCAGACCGACAGCCGGGTAATCCTCGACCAGCAGGGCGCCGAGCGCCTGGTGGGCCGGGGCGACATGCTTTTGCTGAGCCCCACGTCTACGTCTCCCCAGCGCATCCAGGGTGCGTGGGTGACCGAGGAGGAGGTCCGCAAGGTGGTAGCCGCTTGGCGGCGCCAGGCCGCGGCCATGGAGCCTCCCCGCCCGTCCACCTCGGTGACCACCGATGGCGGAGACGGCGACGACGACCCTCTGGCCCCCGCGCCCTCAACGGCCACCAGCGGGGGCGGCGACGATGATGATGAGTTGCTGGTTCAGGCCATGAGGCTGGTGGTGGAGAGCCAGCTCGGCTCCACGTCGATGCTCCAGCGCAAGCTCCGGGTGGGATTCGCCCGGGCCGGGCGGCTGATGGATTTGATGGAGCAGCGGGGCGTGGTGGGGCCTTCGGAGGGATCAAAGGCCCGGGAGGTGCTGATGACCCCCGACGAACTCCCTTCATGAATGCTGATTGAGCGTCGGTAGTCTCAGATCGTGGCTTTAGCAGCGGTGCTTTTGGCGGGGGGTCTCCTCGTGCTGGCCGTGGGCGCCGACCAATTGGTGATCGGCGCGTCGCGGCTGGCCTTCGCCCGGGGCATCTCACCCATCGTGATCGGGGCGCTGGTCATCGGTTTCGGCACCAGTGCTCCGGAGATGCTGGTATCGGGCTTGGCTGCCGCCGACGGCAATTCCGACCTGGGGGTGGGGAACATCGTCGGCTCCAACGTGGCCAATTTGAGCCTGGTTCTGGGCGTTTCAGCCTTGGTGGCGGCGGTGGCCGTGGGGGGACGCTTCATCCGGGTGGCCAACAGCACGCTGTGGCGGGAGGGCGTGGTGTCGGTGGCCGCCGCCGGGTTGTTCTGGGTGCTGGTGCAGGACGGCTTCGAGCGTTGGGAGGGCTTCGTCCTGCTGGCGGCCTTCGTGGTGGCCATGACTGCCATTTTGTGGCGACCCGCCTACGACGTCAGCGCTCGCGATGTGGTCTACACCGACAAGCCGATCATCCAGCGCACCGAGTTGGTCCGCACCTTGCTGGGACTGGCAGCCACGGTGGTCGGCGCCCAGATGGCAGTGGAGGGAGCGGTGGACATCGCCCAAGAGGTGGGCCTGGGATCGGGTTTCGTCGGACTGTCGTTGGTGGCGTTCGGCACCTCGCTTCCTGAGCTGATCACCGGGGTGCAGGCTGCCCGCCGGGGCGAGGCTGACCTGCTGGTGGGAAATATCTTGGGCTCCAACACCTTCAACAGCCTGCTGGTGAGCGCGGTGGTGGCATTGGCAGGCCCCAGCCCGCTGGTCGACGGAAACCTCTCCGGTTTGGCGGTGTGGATCATGATGGGCATCTCGGTGGTCGCCTGGATGTTCATGTTCAGGGGCGAGGGCTTGGAGCGATGGTGGGAGGGCGCCTTCCTTTTGGCCGTGTACCTGGTATCGCTGCCGTTTCTGATCTCCGACCACGAAGAAGACCTGGACACCGCCCCGGTGGTCGAGGTGGTTGAGGTTGCTGAGGCGGTGCCTGTCGCTGGTGGCTCAGGCGTCATTTCCCCCTAGTCTCGGTACGGTGCGCCGGTTTTGGGTTGAGACGCTGGGGTGTCCCAAGAACCAGGTGGACTCCGACAAGATCACGGGTTTGCTGGTAGGTGACGGGATGGCCGCGGCCAGTGCCCCCGAAGAAGCCGATTTGGTGGTGGTAAACACCTGCGCCTTCATCGAGGAGGCCCGCCAGGAGTCGGTGGAAACGGTACTGGCGCTGCGCACGACAGCGGCCGAGGCCGAACTGGTAGTCACCGGGTGCATGGCCGAGCGCTACGGCGCCGAGTTGGCTGAAGCCCTGCCTGAGGCCGACCGGGTGGCCGGGTTCGGGGTGCCGGTGAGCATCGGAGCGAAGCCCTCTGATTTGCCCCGGCGACCGGTGGACCTTCCCTCGTTCGACTTGTTGAATCTGCCCCGGCCGCCTGCTGAAGCACCCTGGGCCTATGTGAAGATTGCCGAGGGATGCGACCGGCGCTGCGGGTACTGCGCCATTCCCAGCTTCCGGGGACCCCAGCGCTCCCGGTCGGCCGAAACCATCGTGGCCGAGGTGGAGGCGCTCGGAGTGAGAGAGGCGGTTCTGGTGGCCCAAGACTTGGCCTCCTACGGGCGCGACCAGGGTCAGGGGGAGCGGGGCATCATCCCTCTGGTGGAGTCGCTTCGCCAGCGGGTGGATTGGGTGCGCCTGTTGTACCTGTATCCGTCCGATCTCACCGACCCGCTCATCGAGGCCATCTGCTCCACCGATGTGCCCTACTTCGACCTCTCGTTGCAGCACGCTTCCCGGCCGTTGTTGGCCCGTATGCGCCGGTGGGGCGACGGCGACCGGTTTGCGACCCGTATTGCCGACATTCGCCAGCGCCGGCCCGAAGCGGTGTTCCGGTCCAACTTCATCGTGGGCTATCCCGGCGAGACTGAGGCCGACCACGACGCGCTGCTGGACTTTGTAGCCGATGTGGGCCTCGACTGGTGCGGGTTCTTCACCTACTCCGCGGAGGTGGGCACCTACGCCACCACCCTTGACGGTCAGGTGCCTGCCGAGTTGGCCGCCGATCGCCGCCGGGAGCTGGCCGAGGTCCAGGACGCGATCACCGCAGCCAAGCGTGACCAACTCATCGGCCGCGAGGTCGAAGTTCTGGTGGACGCCCCCGGTATTGCCCGCAGCTACAGAGAAGCCCCGGAGATCGACGGCATCGTCTCGGTGCCCGATCATTTGGCTGTCGGCCAATTCCACCCGGTGCGGGTGACCGATGCACTGGGTCCCGACCTGGTGGCCGAGGCGGTGGAGTCATGAGCCAGGTTGGGGCCTATTCCTGGTCAGATCTGCGCTTGACGGCCAACCTGATCACGCTGGGGCGGATACTGGTTTCGCCCCTGCTGTTTGTGCTGATTTTGACTGCCTCGGAGAGCGGGGGGACATCGTGGGCCGTTGTGGCCGTCGGCTGGGTGCTGGGCGCCAGCGACTACTACGACGGCGTGGTGGCCCGGGCCTCGGACAGCGTCAGCCGCTGGGGGGCCTTCTTGGACCCGTTGGCCGACAAGGTGATGATTCTGGGGGCGGCCTGGTGCTTTGTGGCCGTGGACCGCCTGTTCTGGGTTCCGGTGCTGATCATCACGGTCCGAGAGCTCTGGATGAGCGCTGCCCGGACCCGATGGGCTCGAGACGGCCTCTCGCTTCCCGCCCGCCACTCGGCCAAACTCAAGACCCTGTTGCAGGGCGGGGCTCTTACCGTGGCCGCGCTGCCACCGCTGGAGAACGTCGACTGGGCGGTGTCGCTGGCCATCTGGCTGGCGGTGGCCATAACCCTCTACTCCGGCTGGCGCTACTGGGCCGACGGGCGGGCCGGAGCCATTGCCGCCTCAGGCCGCTAGCCAAGGGCGGGCGGCGGTATAGCCTCCCAGCGTGAATTGTGAAGTAATCGCGGTGGGAACCGAGCTCCTGCTCGGCCAAATCGTCGACACCAACTCGTCGTGGATCGGCGAGCAGCTGGCGCTGGCCGGTATCGACTCGCACCACCAGGTCAAGGTGGGCGACAACTTCGATCGCATGCAGGCGGTGCTCAATCAGGCCTTGAAGCGCAGCGACTCGGTCATCATGTGCGGCGGTCTGGGCCCCACCCAGGACGACATCACCCGGGACGTGATCGCTGCGGCGTTGGGGGTGGAGCTGGTGCGGCGCGACGACATCGTGGAGCGCATCTCGACTGTGTTCGGTGGGCGGGGTCGGGCCATGCCCGAGAACAACCTGCGTCAGGCCGATGTGCCCGACGGGGCCGAGGTGCTGCCGGTGATGCCCGGCACCGCCCCCGGCTTCAAGGTGGAGACCGGCGGCAAGGCGGTTTACGCCGTGCCCGGCGTGCCCTGGGAGATGCAGCAGATGGTGGGGGAGTGCGTGCTGCCCGATCTCAAGCAGCGGGCGGGGATCACCGCGGTGATCAAGAGCCGCACCCTGCGCACCTGGGGCGATTCCGAGTCGGGCTTGGCCGAGAAATTGCACGAAGAGATCGAGCGGTTGGACGAGACCGGCGAGTGTACCATCGCCTTTCTGGCCTCCGGGATGGAGGGCCTCAAAGTGCGGCTCACCGCCAAGGCACCCAGCGAGGCCGAAGTGGGCGAGATCCTGGCCAACGAGGACCAGATCGTGCGGGGCATCATCGGCGACATCGTGTTCGGGGTGGACGACGAGACCATGGAGTCGGCCGTGCTCGACGCCTTGCGGCAGCGGGGGTGGACCCTGGCGCTGGCCGAGTCTCTCACCGGCGGTCTGATCGGCTCCCGTCTCACCGCAGTGCCCGGGGCCAGCGACGTGTTCCGGGGCGGTTTGGTGTCCTACGCCAGCGACGTGAAGTTCGATTTGCTGGAAGTGCCCGAGGGCCCGGTGGTGAGCGAGGAGGCCGTCACCGCCATGGCCCGGGGGGCGGCCAAGCTGCTGGGCGCCGATTGCGCCATCGCCGTCACCGGCGTGGCCGGCCCCGACCCCCTTGACGGCGAAGACCCCGGCACCGTGTGGATGGCCACCTTGGTCAACGGCGAAGTGGAGGCCACCCGGGTCAAGTTCCCCTTCGACCGCGAGCGCACCCGCCAGTTCACCACCGTCTCAATCCTCAACAACCTCCGCATGAGGGTGTTGGCCGGAAAGTAGGTCGCCCAGACAAATTGGCAGCCGGGCCGCTATACCTCGGGGTTGACGAAACCGGCGAGCATTCCGCCGTCGGCGATGAACTCGGCGCCGGTGCTGTAGGAGGAGTCGTCGGAGGCCAGATAGAGGGCCAGGCGAGCGATCTCGACGGGCTGGGCGGCCCGGCCCAACGGGAGCATGGCATAGACCGCCGCCTTTTCCTCTTCGGTAATGGCGTCGCCCAGGGCGTCCTGGGAGGTCATTGGCGTGTCCACTCCGCCGGGGTGGATGGAGTTGACCCGGATGCCGTGCTTGCCCAGTTCCAACGCCGCGTCCTTGGTCATGCCCCGCACCGCGAACTTGGAGGCGGTGTAGGCCACCGTGCCGCTGTAGCCGGTGATGCCGTTGGTAGAGCTGATGTTGACGATGGAACCGCCGCCGGCTTCGATCATGGCCGGGACGGTGTGCTTCATGCCCAAGAACACTCCCACCTGGTTGACGTTGATCACCTTCATGTAGTCGTCGAGTGACATGTCCATGAGCGACACGCCGAACACGAGGACCCCGGCGTTGTTCACCAGCACGTTGGGGGGTCCGTAGAGGCTGACGGTCTCGTCCACCGCCTTCTGCCACGCCCCCGGGTCGGTTACGTCCAAGGGGATGTAGTGGACATCGGGGCCCACATCGGTGGCTACTGCCTCTCCGAGGTCGTGGAGAACGTCGCCGAACACCACCTTTGCGCCCTCAGCGGCAAACAGCCGGACCTCGGCCTCGCCCTGGCCCCGGGCGCCGCCGGAGATGAGGGCCACTTTTCCGTTGAGTCTGCCCATGTCAGTTGTCCTCCATATCGCGATCGAGGCGGAGCGACGCCGAGTTCATGCAGTAGCGCTCGCCGGTGGGGTGGGGGCCGTCGGGGAAGATATGGCCCAGATGTGCTCCACATGATGCGCACGCTGCCTCGGTGCGGACCATGCCGTGGCTGCTGTCGGTGTGGCGGTCCACCTTGCCCTCGGCGACCTCCTCGTAGAACGACGGCCAGCCGGTGCCCGAGTCGTATTTGGTGTCAGAGGAGAACAGCGGCTCGCCGCACACCCGGCAGCGGTACATGCCCTCGTCCTTGCAGTCCCAGTACTCGCCGGTGAAGGCCCGCTCGGTGCCGGCTTGCTGGGTGATGTGGTACTGCTCGGGAGTCAGCCTCTGGCGCAGTTCCTCGTCGGTGAACGCGGTCTCAGACATGGGTGCCACCGTATCCGATTCTTGAAGCAAACAGGCAGGTTGGACCAGCGGGGTACTTGTGAAATTCGACCGCCGTAACTACGCTGATGTCATTCATCGGGGACAAACTGTCACTGGTCGTCTTTAGAGTGTGGCTCGACATTCCCCCTGCAAACTCGCAGCCGTAAAACTCTGACCTGAAGGAGGAGATGTGGAGCGAGACAAGGCACTAGAGATGGCCCTGGGCCAGATTGAGAAGCAATTCGGCCAAGGCGCCGTAATGAAGATGGGCGAGAAGGGCGCCATGGCCATAGAGACCATCCCCACTGGGGCGCTGGCTCTCGACTTGGCGCTGGGCGTCGGGGGGCTCCCCCGGGGCCGGGTGGTGGAGATCTTCGGCCCGGAGTCCTCGGGCAAGACCACCCTGGCGCTGCACGCCGTGGCCGAGGCGCAGCGGAACGGGGGGATCTGCGCGTTCGTCGACGCCGAGCACGCCCTCGATCCGATCTACGCCAAAGCCATTGGTGTGGACGTGGACGAGCTGTTGATCTCACAGCCCGACACCGGCGAGCAGGCCTTGGAGATTGCCGACATGCTGATCCGCTCGAGTGCGCTCGACGTGATCGTCATCGACTCGGTGGCCGCCCTCACCCCTCGGGCCGAGATCGAGGGGGACATGGGCGACACCCACGTGGGCCTGCAAGCCCGACTCATGTCGCAGGCGCTGCGCAAGCTCACCGCCAACTTGAACAAGTCCAAGACGGTGTGCATCTTCATCAACCAGTTGCGGGAGAAGATCGGCGTGATGTTCGGCTCTCCCGAGACCACACCGGGTGGCCGGGCGCTGAAGTTCTACTCGTCGGTCCGCCTCGACATCCGTCGCATCGAGTCCCTCAAGCAGGGGGTCGACGTGGTCGGCAACCGCACCCGGGTAAAGGTGGTCAAGAACAAGGTGGCTCCGCCGTTCCGGCAGGCCGAGTTCGACATCATGTACTCCAAGGGCATCAGTCGGGAGGGCTCGCTGCTTGATGTGGGCGTCGACCTGGACATCATCGACAAGTCCGGGGCCTGGTTCACCTACGAGGGCGAGCACCTCGGCCAGGGCCGGGACAAGGCCAAGGCGTTTCTGGGCGAGCACCCCGAAATCATGGTGGAGATCACCGAGCGGGTGTGGAAGGCGGTGAACCCGCCGGCCGAGGAAGAAGCGGAGCCAGTCGAGGACGCCGCGGCCCAAACCGGCTAGGAGGCCCGCAAACCGGTTAGTGGGCCACTGGAGGCCGACAGGTAGCCTGGCGGGGTGAGCCGCAGCTATTTCATCCGCACCTACGGGTGCCAGATGAACGAGCACGACACCGAGCGCATCGCCGGGCTGTTGGAGGCCGACGGGATGACCTCGGCCGACGCCATGGAGTCGGCCGACGTCATCGTGCTCAACACCTGCTGCATCCGCGAGAACGCCGACAACAAGCTCTACGGCCAGCT
>JAPOVT010000054.1 GCA_026708015.1 bacterium | reverse complement strand
CCTACGACATCGTGGTGGAGGCCGCTGGTACCGCCTCAGCCCTGGCCGATGCGGCCAAGAAGTGCCGCCCCGGCGGCAAGATCGTCATCCTCGGGTCCTACTGGGACCCAGTTGAGATGCCCGGCATCGAGCTGAGCATGAAAGAGGTCACCGTGGTGCCCTCCTCCATGTACGGCCGCTTCGGCCCCACCAGAGACATGGACGTGGCCGCTGCCGCCCTCGCTCAACTCCCCGAGCTCCCTGACGCCATCATCACCCACCGCTTCCCCCTCGACGCCCCCGCCGAAGCCTTCGCCGCCGCCGCCGACCGCGCCTCCGGCGCCATCAAAGTCGTCCTGGAGCCCTAGTACAGGTGAAAGAAAGAGCTTTCGCAGCGATTTAGGGCCCACAGCAAATTGTCATAACTCGTCTTTAGGGTGACCGCATGTGCGAAGCGGTCATGAGATGGGTGCCCGATGTGCCAATGGGAAGTGGTGTTTTCCAGGGCAATTTTGGGTATATGACGGATGTAGCCGGGCAACGAAGCCCCGACCGGATATAGCGAGTATGCTATGTCAGAATGGGAGGTGGAGCTTGAGCCAGAGGTCCGGGATTGGTACTTGGCCCTTGATGAGGAGTTCCAGAGAAGGGCCGATTCCCGCATTGATCAGCTGGCGGAGAAGGGCTCGCTGCTGGGAGAGCCGCATTCTCGGCAGCTTGATGGGAAGTTGCGAGAACTGCGCTTCTATCTGGGTGGTCGACCGACTCGGATCACCTATTGGATCGCTCCAGATCGCAGAATCATCTTGTTGACGGTGTTTGTGAAGACTCGACGCCGAGAACGCCGTCAGGTTGAGCGGGCCAGAAGGGCGATGGAACGTTGCATGGCAGAAGGGCACAGGGTGGAGGATGACGATGGGTGAGCGGGCTTTGTGGAAAGACGTGAGGGGCCTCAGCGCGGGTGACGCGCATCGGGCCTATGAGGACGAGGCCCGGATCAGCGAGTTCCAGGAATTGGTGTACCGGCTCCGCACGGAGGCGGAGTTGACTCAGGCGGAGCTGGCTGAGCGCATGGGAACCACCCAGTCGGCGGTGGCGCGAATGGAAGGCGGCGGGACCCGGCCGACGCTGGAGACCCTCGAAAAGCTGGCCGTTGCCGTTGGCCAAGAACTGGTAGTGGGCTTTGGCGAAAGTCTGAGCCAAGACCGCTCCATTGCCCAGCTAGTAAACAAGGGCCACGCAGTCATTCGCCCGGTTACTTGACAAACAGCGGTGTCATCCTAGGCAGGCAGAGCCGGTGGAGTTCACCGAGGCTGTCCTCGGAACGAGTGGTCGAAGCTCCATTCCGTGTGGATCGTGCATGCTGAGAGTTTGATTTGTTTGACCGTGATCTTGGCGTCGGAGCGGTCGAGGGAAATGCGGGCGGCGGTTTCGGACAACCTTTGGGCGGCGGCGGACTTCAGGGACAGCTTCCGGTCTTCACCATCGCTGGTTTGGACCGTCATGTCCACGAAGCGCTGAGTGGCTGTCCCGGCTCGTCGACTGTCCAGCCGACTGCCTCGCAGGCGTTGCGGAATGCAACTTCGAAGCTGACTAGGCCCAGAGGTTCGGTGGTGGTTCCGTGGTGGACTGAGATCGTGAGGCCGAAGTACTCGGTCCACCCCGGAGTCTGACCTAACCAAGTTTCTGAGATCTCAGCTTGGAGTGGGGACGAGAGCGAGTCGATGATCCTACTGACGAACCTCGTTTCCATGGGAGAAAGAGATTCAATGCTGGCCCGAAGATCGCCGTGGCCGATGGATTTGTCGTAAGGCTGGCTCGCTCGGTTACTCGGCGCTCGATCAGGTCGACGTATGCGGGGTTCAGTTCGATTCCTGCCCAGTTGCGACCGAGTTCCTGGGCGGCAATGAGAGTGGTGCCAGAGCCGGCATAGGGGTCAAGGACGGTGTCACCCGGCCGGCTGGTGATTTGGATACATCGTTGGGCCAGGGTCATAGGCATGACGGCTGGGTGGTCTTCGATGCCGCCAGCGTCCTTCCTTCGGGGTTCAGTGTTGATGTCCCACATGGTGCGGAGCCGGCGACCGTTGGGGCCCGGTACTGCGGCCGTGTCGTAGTAGTAGTCCTGGCTCTTGGACAGTAAGAACACGGTCTCATGCGATTTGGTGGGGCGGTCAGAAACCGACTCAGGATGGGCGTTGGGCTTGTACCAGATGACCTCGGAGCGCAGCCACCAGCCCGCATCCTGGAGGGCGAACGCCAGTCGCCACGGAACGCCAATCAGGTCTTTCGGCTTCAAGCCTTCTGGAGTGGGAGGCCGAACCGCCATAGCCCGAGCTCGGTTTTTGCGGTCTGGCGCCCGGTATCGGCGATTCCCTGAGGTATAGGAGTCGCCTACGTTCAACCACACGGTGCCGCCATCAGTCAGCACTCGCCGCACCTGGTCAAATGCCATGACGATGCTTTTGACATATTCACCCAAAGCATCGTCGCGGCCGATTTGTCCCTCGGCCGAGTAATCCCGCAGCGACCAATACGGGGGGGACGTCACCACCGTCTGCACGGACCCGTCGGGTAGTAGCCCTAGCGCGTCAACAGCAGGGCCACACACCAGTACCGGGCCATTTAGTCCATCCAGCGGGCCATCTACCCCCACGTCCAGACGAGTGCGCTGACTCGGCTGGGGTCTTGATGGAGCAGCAGCGGATTCGTTCCCAGCAATGGGAATCTGATGACCCCTAGTGACCCCGGAGTTGCCTTTTGAACCCACGACACGACCCTACTTCTAGGCAGTGACAAATTCGGGGAATGCAGCCAGCCCCCGAGCAACTGTCCGCAGGATTGCGGAAGCCCCGGCTCCCGTCCTAGTCGACCCGCCTGTGAGGGTCCTCGGCTTGGCATTCCGGGGCTTTCGTCTTTCCACTGGACCAGTACCAGTGGACACACTCATTATTCTCAGGTGGTCGTCGAATAGCAACGGATTTTCTGTCTGGTCGGCGAAGCTGAGGGCGTGGTGTCTGGACTGGGTATACAAGATCGTAGGATGACGATGGGTGAGCGGGCTTTGTGGAAAGAGGTTAAGGGTCAGAGGGAGGACTGGGTGGGTCTGTCTGGGGCTGATGTGGTGGCGATGCTGGGGTTGGAGCCGCTGCCGGAGGAAGGGGGGATGTGGCGAGAGGTTTGGCGGGATGAGGAGAGCACTGCCATCTACTTCCTGCTCCAACCGGGGGACTTCTCGGCTATGCATCGGCTGGACGGTCCGGAGCTGTGGCATCACTATGCGGGGGCGGCGGTGGAGATGCTGCTGCTCGGTTCGGACGGGTCAGTGGAGCAGCCGTTACTAGGTGATGACTTGGCGGCGGGGGAGCGGCCCTGCGTGGTGGTGCCAGCCCAGACGTGGATGGGGGCAGCCACTAGGGACGAGTGGTCGCTGATGGGCACCACCATGGCCCCGCCTTACCACCACGATGGGTTCGAGCTGGGCGACGGCGACGAATTGGCCAGTCAATACCCGACGGCGGCCGCGGAGATTGCAAAGCTGGTTCGACCGTGACGGCATCGCCCGCTGAGATGCTTGACCTCACCGGCAAGGTGGTAGTGGTCACCGGCGCGGGCGGGGGGATCGGCGCAGGAATCGTCCGGCGCATGGCGGCGGCCGGGGCCTCGGTAATGGCCCACACTCGGTCGTCGGCGATAGATCAGACCGAGGGACAGGTCACCGAAGTGCGGGCCGACCTCACTGCCGACGACGGTCCGGCTGCGGTGATGGAGGCAGCCAGCAAGCACCACAGCCGTATTGACGCCTTGGTCAACAACGCCGGCATCCAGCCGGTGGCCCCGTTCACCGATCTCGACGACCAGCAGTGGGCCGAGATGATCGATACCAACCTCACCGCGGTGCATCGGCTGACCCAGGCCGCAGCGTCGGCCATGGCGGACCAGGGGACCGGCGGCTCGATCGTCCACATCGCCTCCATTGAGGCCCAGCACCCCACGCCGGTCCACGGCCACTACGCCACTTCCAAGGCCGGGCTGGTGATGCACGCCAAGGCGGCGGCGCTGGCATGGGGGCCCCATGGCATCAGGGTCAACTCGGTGTCGCCGGGGCTGATCGACCGCCCGGGTTTGGCCGACGACTGGCCCGAGGGGGTGCAGCGCTGGATGGCCGCCGTTCCGCTCGGGCGGATGGGAGCCCCCGAAGACGTCGGGGACGCCTGCGTGTTCTTGTGTTCCGACCTAGCCCGATGGATCACCGGCGCCGATCTGGTGGTGGACGGCGGCATCCTCACCAACCCCACTTGGTGACCAGAGTTACTTAACGGTCAATTGCTGAATCGGCCGAATTGGTTGAGAACGCTATCGAGCACGAACTCTTCATGGATGATGAGGCGGTGGTGGTCGAACGCGGCTTGGAGCTTCGGATCCCACGGGGTGGGTCCGCAGTCTTTGGGATCCGACATGAGCAGCACATCGGACTCCTCTGCTTGCCTGATGGCATCGGAGTAGTCGCTGGCATCCATCATCCAGGGTGAACAGCCGAATTCGTGCATTCGACGGCAGATGGCTATGCCCGGTGAATCGAAGTCGCCGTGATACCAGAGGGATGCCTCGGCCTGCTGAAGCTGGCGCAGCAGGGTGGTGACCGCGGTAGAGGGGTTGCCGTTGGAAGAGATCACGCAGGCTGGCAGGCTGCGCTCGGCAGCGGCCTCGACCAGTCTTGGATTCTCAACAACGAGCACAGGGGTGCCTGCATCGACGGAGACGGGGTGCCGTCTCAGGGCAAACAAGCTGAGGTGAAGGGGCAGCCCGGCATGGAGAGCAAATCGGATATGCAGGTCCAACGGCGAAGCGCCGTCAACTGGGAGCCACCAGACCAGCGCTGGGGCTGAGACCTGATCCGGCAGGATGCCTACAACCTCCCAGAGTTCGCGCTCATCGAGCGGGCCGTTGCGGTAGCGCAGAGCATGGGTCACCGCGCTGGCCCTCCTGGTACCGGGGTCAAGCGCGTGCGCTGATCCGTAGAGCGAGGCGGCAAGCTCCGTGCGGCTGGAGATGGAGGGCTGGACGTGCTGGAGATGGTCGAGTAGTCGGCGAACATCGCCAGCAAGACGGGCAGCATCGTCACCGTCGAAATCTCGTAGCAGTCCAGCCCCCGCAACGGCATCGGACCAGGCCGCGGCCCACGGCTCGTCCCAACCCGCGACAGCATGGCGCAGTGACTCTCGGGCTTGTTGAGCGCGGGCCCGGTCAGATCGCCGTTGGGCGGCTTCCGCCGATGGGGGATGGCCGAGGCGGGTGAGCGAATCGCAGAGATCGCTGCCGATGGTCCTAGCCACCAGTGCCGCCTCCAATTCTTGGAGATCCAGACGCTTGGCCGGTCTTCTCCCGAGCAGCGACTCCAAGGCCAGGACGCTCCCTGGATCAAGCGCCGGGGTGGCAACAAATCCTCGGCGCTGAGGACCGAAACGGTCGAGTCGGTGGCGAGCGGCGGACCAGAGCTCGGCCAAACCAGTCGAGAGCAGCGACTCTGGGATGGGACGTGGGCTCAAAGCAGCGACTCTTGTCGGTATTGGACCTGTACTGAGTACCGCCAGGCAGGCGGCAGCAGCCAGACCTCGTCGCCATCCGCTTCGACCAGACGGTGGTCGCAGAGCAGTTCAATCGCACCTCCCGCGAGACGATCGGGGTTTTCGGCGGCATCCTTCGCCCAGTAGCTGCGGTATTCGTCGGCCAGACTCGCCATCGCGTCGACGACCTCGACAAGCGAGAACCGGACGCGTCCTGCCTCATCAGGTGTGCGGTCGTTGGTCGCCGTGCTGCCGGTAGGGGCTTCGAGGTGCCTTTCACATAGGTGGACAAGCCGGTCGATGAGGAGCAGGGCGGCGTGACCCAGGGTTCCGCCGCGCGGGAATCGGCTGTCTGTCAGGTCGTGTTCGGGGTCGATCACCATGATGCCCTCGGCGCGGGACTCGAGGCGCAGCCCGAACATGTCGTCGAAGACAGCGGCCTCTTCTCCGAGCCGCTGTCGAAGCTCGGACCACTCGCTGTCGGCAAGATCGGTGCGAAGCAGTACCGGCTCTTCCAACAGAACTGAGCGCATCCACGCCCGGGACGACAGTCGCTGATCGGATCGGTCGAGAACCTGCTCAGCAGTCTCCGATCGGGCCAGTGCCGGGAGAGGCAGCAGCGCGACGCGGTCGGGGCGGACGCTGAGCACGGCATCGGCGGATTCGTCGGCGGCGTAGCGGTCTACGTGTTCATGCACCTCGCGCGCCACGCCGTGCTGGATCATCCACTTCAGAGCGGTTACCAGGGCGCGGCGGTCAGCGGCCTCCTCGGTAAGGGCGATGTCGGCGTCAGCCGCGGCGGAGCGGACCTCGTGAATCAGATCGCGAAGGCTGATCACACTGGGTCCTGCGGCAATCGCAGCAAGGGTTAGGGCGAGCAGGGTGTACTCGCGCTGGGAGAACGGCCGTGGCTGGCTGGTTGCCGTTAGCAGGGGGTGCCGGTGGGCAACCACCGAAGTCTTGTACAGCCGGGCTGTGTCGGCGGTCACCTGAAGGCGGTATCCGAAGCGCTGGGTGAACATGCGGTCAAGCGTCTGCTCATTACGGCGGATAAGCATGAGCATTTCAGGATCTTTCTCAGCCAGCACGAGGGGATGGCGGACGAGGTGACGGGCCGCGGCACGAATATCCAGCCTCCGTTGTGGGTCAGCGGGGTCAGCTAGCGCAGATGCGTCATTCATGGGGATACAGATTTAGGCGACGGGGCATTGCTGTGCTCTTCGGCCGGGGTGATAGTGACGGCGAGTCCCGGCATGGTGAATTTTCCCTCGGGGCAGTAGACGATGGTGCAGGCCCCCTTGATTCGCTGCACCTCGCAGCGGATTCCTAGTTCGGTTGCGTAACGACGGTTGGTGCCGCCGCCGTTCCGCATTCCCGAGCGGCTGATGAGGTCGCGAAGCATCGAGAACGAAGCGGTCGACAATCGAGCGCCGTCGATGTGGCCTCCGTCTCCGGCACCAGCCAGCAGTTCTGACGCTGCGATCTCGCGGGCGACGCGGTCGAGGTCTCGGCGGCGGCGCAGCAGATCACGCTCACGCCCCCGATCCATGATCGGCGTTGCCAACCCTCGCGTGGTGGATTCCCCCCGCTTCCTCATTGCCACCGGGACGACGGCGCGGGGTGCATCCCTCCACGGTGTGATTGTTGGAGCGGGGTCGTCGGCATCGTCTGACAGCTCCCCCAATCGGCGACACGAACCGAGTCCGAACGAGGCCCCCGCCAGGCGGTGGGCAAGATGGGGAGAGTCGGCCTGGTCGAAGAAGCTAGCGAGCCGCACGAAGTCAGACCGTCTAGATGCCGCGCCAAGGCCGACCCTTGACAGTCGGGTCACGTTGGCGGTGAGGGTGCGCACTGCGGCCACGGCCTGTCGTGTCAGCCCGTCGATCCGCGATGGCTGTCCCGGCTGGGCGGCAAACCATTTCTCAAGATGCCTCCAGTCGTCAAGTACCGTGCCTGGAAGCCGCCGCACCGGCATGTTCTGGGACAGTCCAGCCTCATCCACCCGAACGGCCAAGCCGGATTGCAGCGCAGGAAGAAGATCTTCAACTAGCGGGAGAATCTCCTCCAGGGTCCGGGCAATTGGCCGAGCCATGCGCTCGATTTCGGTGAGTTGCTCGTGGACGTAATCCACCAGAACGCTGGCGAAGAACTGAACCTCGTCGGCATCGAGGTCATAGCGGCTCTGCCACTGGTTGAGCTCGGTGAAGAACTGCGTCAGCTCCCTGGTGAAACCCTCGTGAAGGTCATACACCGTTCGCACCACATCGGCGAGCTCTTGGCTGTTGGCCCGGTTGAAGCCGACCCTGCTCATCTCGCAGAGCGTCTGGAGGGCGTGATGGAGATCGCGCAGGCGACCGGCTTGAACATCGCCGATCTCGTCCACTCCGGCCAATATCCCCTCGACCAGCTCGAACACTTCTTGCCCCGCCCGGGTGATGAGGTAGCGGTTGCGCTTGCGGTAGTAGTCGTCAAGGTTCGATGGGTTGCCCACAGACGATGACACGGTGAGGTTGCCCCAACGTCGGAGGCTCTCCAACCGGTCGGGCACCACCGAGGGGTCAACGCCCACGAGGGAAACTTTGGCCTCCACCTCCTGGGGGGTGAACTCAGCGAAGAATGTGCTGGCAAACACTCGGAGGATCTCTCGATACTCGTGCCACTCGTCGCCGCCCAGATATCGGAACAGCAGTCGGGCCCGAACCGGATCGCTGCGACGGGAGAAGTCGGTCATTCGGTGTCCTGGAGTTCCAGGGTGTCGCCGTCCCATCGGTAATGTTCTAGGAGAATCGTGTTGAGGGCCACATCCCGCACCACTTCGGTGATGGCCAGTTCGGGGACGGTTCGGTGTGTGCCCCAGAGCCGCTCACTGGTGGCGATCAGGTCGAGATCCAATTCGACGAGGAGCCCGAACAAGGCTTCATGGTTGTCCTCGGACACCTTGGCGAACGCGTCGTCGAGCAGAACGAAGCGCGCGATGCCTGCCTCTGCGCTGCCGGGTGATCCTGCCTGCTCAGCCAGAGCGTCGTAGGAAGCAGCCACGGCTGCGAACAGCGGCAGGTAGGTGACCAGCTTCTTCTCGCCCTCTGACAGCGGCGTGTTGCGCCCGAGCTTGACGTCGTTGCTGCCCGGTCGGCTGAGCATGACCGACAGTTCATGCCATTTCTTGTAGTCGAGCGTGTCGGCTATGAGCTGTCGGTAGGGCATGTCGGGTTGCAGTGCCCGAGCCTCATCTAGCCGGTCGGACAGAATGCGGCGCAGTTCCTGCTCGTCGTCATCGGTTCGCAGGTCGGGGAGGGTCGCCAGCAGCTCAACCATGCGGGCACTCGCCTGGTCGAGTTCAGGGGAGCGCCGCCACCGCAGCCGCACTCCCACATGGTGGGCGGTCGTCACTGTGCTCAACCGCTGATTCATTAGCTCTACCAGCCGCTGCGCCCCGCGAATTTTCTCCGCCACTTCGCGGGCAACCAGTCCTTGCAACAGCTCGCGAAGGGCGGTGTCCTGCTTGTGGCTGAGCAGGCCGGCGAGCCGCTGGTGCTGTTGTTCCACTGTCAGTGCTGCCTCGGCTAGCGGGGCCTTGCCCAAAGGGCCGGTTACTTCGACGAAGAGTGGCTGGGCGGGATCGGGTTGGCGGGTGTCAGCATCCCAGCCGGCACCGAGTGCGTCACGGCGCTGGCGAAGCGACTGCCGCACCCCGTCGGCGGTGACCGGGGCAAGGTCAGGGGTTGCGGCAGACACGGGATCGCGGTCCTGCAAGGAGGGGGTTGGGAAAAACGCGGCATCATCTTTAGTGGGACTTGCGGCCATCAGGCGCTCGGCTGCCTTGATCATCTCGTGCAACCCCTCGGTGCCGGTCTCAGTCGGGGCAGTCGGTGTGGCGGCAGGATGGTCGGGTCCGGCAATAGCGGCTCGGAGTCCCGGCACTGCCAAAGTCTTGGCCAACGAACGCCGCAATTCCTCGCACGATTGCTCGGCCCCGTCCAGGAGGTCGGCTGCAGCTCGGGCTGCGGCCTGCGCGTCAGCGTGCTGTCTCACCGCCTGGTCGCGAGCGTCTCGGGTGGACGGCAGGCGGGCTTCAACCCCTTCCAGCTTGCTCCGGCACTGATCGCGGGCATTCAAGACATCGGCGTATTCGGCACCGATGTTTGCCTCCAAGGTGGTCAGGCGGGTGCGCTGTTGGCTGTGCTTTGTCTTGACAGCATTCTCTTCGGTCCTTTCGGCTTCGAGGTCGTTGATTTCTGCCTGCCAACGGGTAACCGCTTGGTGCCAGGCTTCGAATGAGCGTCCTAGCGCTTCAAGCAAGGCACCGCATCGCTCCAATGCTGCCTGAAGTTCTCCCAACTCGGAGACGACCTGTGTCAGGCCAGAGCGGTCAGCGGGCAGGTTCAGCGTTCTTGCGGTTTGCTGCAAGGCGTTTGAAGCTTGGACCGATCGGCCTTCGGCCTCGGTCGCGTGCTTGGCCGCTGCTTCCCGTTCGCTTTCGGCCTTGTCCGACGCGGCGCTGGCGGCATTGACCTGTGCGGCTGCGGCAACGACTTCATCAGTGCGCGGCAGAGCAGAAAGGTGCTGGCGAGCTTGGGTCAGCGATGCTTGGTGACCGGTCTTTTCGGCCTCACTGGACGAGACCACAGCCCGGGCTTGAGCCAGGTAGTCGCCCGCTTCGCGCCGGGCGCGCTCAAGCGCGGCGCGTCGGGCGGTCACTCCAATGAACTCAGCTTGCTGCTTGGTGTGATGGCCGCGAAGCGACCCAACCCGGAAGGTGCCGTTGAGGGAAGCGACGGTGGGAGCGTCGCTCGAAAGATCGCAGGAGATGGAATCAAGCAGTTTGGCAACCAGACCCTCATCCACCTCGCCGATCAGCCGGTCAGGGACTGTCACCGTGAGATACTCGCTGATCGGATGGGAAACGCCCTCAGTGGCGAGGGCGACCAACTCGCCGTTGGCCAACTCCACTGTGGCGTCGTCGCCCAACCTGGCCGAGAGCAGCCCGGAGGCGTGGAGAGCGGCTTCGAGGGACGCTTGCTCGTGATCGTTGAGATGGGTTGCAAAATCGACCAGATCGGCGAGGCAGTGATCGGACGCTGTCTGCCAATCTTGGCGAGGTGGCTCGGGTTCGGTTCGGGCCGTCATCTCGTCGAACTGTGCTTGGGCATCTTCGAGGGCGGCTCGTTCAACGACCAACCGCTGTTCGATCGCAGCCACCGCATCTCGCCAGTGGCTGACGAGGTTCTCAGCTTCGGTCTCCAAGGAGGCTCGCTCGGCCTCTCGGCGGTCAGCTTGTGGCCCGGTGTCCGTGGTCTTCGGCCCAATTGAGGAGCTGTCAGCGGAAGTCGATTCGCGGATGTCGGCATCGGAGGAAGCAAGAGAGGAGATGGCAGGAGCACTGATGCCAGCCTCGTCCAGGTGGGGATGAATCCCGACTGCCCATTGCCGGGCCAGACCATCCCACTCCCGCCGGGCATCGCCGAGGCGTTGGTGCTGCCTTGCCAAGTGAGAAGACGCGGCCTCGGAGGCACTGGCTGCATATTGCAGAGCCGACTCCGTCTGGCTGAGCTGGTGCTCAGCGGTTTGGAGGTCAGCGAGAGTTGTTTCGACCTCTTCGACATCCGCCCGTCGGTTGAGCACCGATCCATTGGCTGCGGCAAGTGGTCGACCGATTTCTTCGGGGTCGAATTCCGCAAACGGTTGGGTTAAGTCGGTGCCGTCCAGGTTGGCCTCTTCCAGTGGCACCGGACCGGGCGGCTGCTGGATGATCCGGCAGCGTTGCCCCAACTCAGTGGCGCTGGCCAGTTCGCTGTTGAGCTTTCTCGCGTCGTTTCGGCTCTGCTGGCGGGTCTGGACCAGCTCGCGGGCCGCAGCCTCGACACGCTGAGCGCGGTCGGCGACCCGGGATTTGGCGCGCACCTGTTGGCTTTCGAGGCTGGCCACGAGTTGGCGCAATGCATCGAGATCCTGGCCTTCGCGGTAAACCCGTGATTCCTCCAAGGCTGAAATCTCATTGGCCAGTCGCCGGGCGTCGTCATCCAGCGTGGAGATTTCATCACCGAGCCGGCTTACCTCGGCCTGGGCGGCTGCTGTTTCCTTCTGCGCTCGGGCTTCTGCCTGTGAGCAATCCTCCTTGGCATTGATGCGGTCGTTGCCATCGGCCACCCTTTGGCGGAGTTCGGCCAAGCAATAGGCCCGGTACACATCCAGCAGGCCGCGGACTGACTTCAGCGTTCTGTCCAGCTCGGCGACGCTGCCACGGTGCTCCTCAAGGTCGTCAAGCGGTTGGGCGGCATCGGCCAACGCCTGCTCGGACAACTGGGGAAGCGCATCGGTCAGGTGTTGGGGGAGGTCCACATCGATGCGGTCGCCCACTCGGGGGCTGCGGACCACGTTGATGAGCCCAATGTGCTGATCGATGGGCGCGCCTTCGAACAGGCAGCGCTCCACCTCAGCTCGGTAGTCGCGGCGTTGGTGGTGGTTGAAAACCTGGTCCCCGCCGAGTGCGGCTCGCAGCCCCTCGGCAGACAGGGGGAGCTTCTGTTCGACCAGCCGGAAATCGATGCCTGGTCGTTTGGAGGTGAGGAACCACCATGTGGTTACCGTGTCGGAGGATCGGCTGGCCTTGATGCCACAGCCGCACACCAGAAATTCGCCTCGTCTTTCGAACTCGATCCACAGATAGCCGACCGGCTGGGGGTCGTCGCGGCCATCGAGCATCCATGCCTTGAGCATGCCGCTCTGTTCGCCAGCCGCATCGATCCGACGCAAACGGGCGGTGAGCAGAAACGGTAGGAGCATGTTCATCGCCGTGGTCTTGCCCGACCCGTTCACTCCTCGAAGCAGCAGCCGGCCACCTCCGAAATGCAGTACCTCGTTCTCGTACTGGTACACGTTGATGATGCCGGAACGGTTTAGCTTCCAACGCCTGTGGGCTGCGTCAAGACTCCTAGAGGACTCGTCCACAGCTCGCATCCCTGATTCGGTCCACATCGAGCAAAGTAGCGGAACGGGGTGACAATTTGGCCAAGGCAGAAGCCTCTGTTTGCTAATCGGTTGCCGCGGCCAGCAAGCATAGTTAGTCTAGTCATCAGACTTAGTCATATTGATGACCGCAAAATACCTGCCAGGAGGACCAACTATGACTGCGATGGTCAATGTCCACGAGGCGAAAACTCATTTATCTAGGCTCTTGGAGCGAGCTCACAACGGGGAAGAGATCATCTTGGCTAAAGCGGGCAAGCCCTATGCCCGGCTGATGCCATTGCCGCCCCGCGAGCCCCGGCGCCTCGGGCAGCTAGCTGGACTTACGTTGGGTTCGGAGTTCTTTGAGCCGCTGCCGGAAGAGGAGCTCGCTGCGTGGGAGGGCGCGTACTCAGGTGAGTGACCTGCTGCTTGACACCCATGCGCTGTTGTGGTGCTGGTTGGATGATCCGCTGCTATCGCCATCAGTTAGGGAGGTGGTCACCGATCCCGAAAATGATGTCTTCATCAGTGCGGCCAGCGCGTGGGAAATCGCCACTAAATTCCGGCTCGGCCGACTGCCTGAATACGAAGGTGCCGTGCTGCGATTCAATGAGTTCGCAATAGACGCGTCGATGCGCCATCTCCCGGTCACTTACCAGCACGGGCTGCGCGCTGGCAGCTATCCCGCCGAGCACCGGGATCCGTTCGACCGGATACTGGCTGCCCAAGCGGAGTTGGAATCTCTTGTGCTGGTGACCAAGGATGCCGCGTTCCAAGAGTTTCCCATCCGGGTCCTTTGGTGACGGCAGGGCCTCAGCGATGACGGCAAAGACCATCGGGTTGGTCGGCACTGGGGTCATCGGCTCGGAGTGGGCGGTGCGGGTGCTGGCCCGGGGGTACGACGTGGTCGCCCGGAGCGACTGCTCATCGGCCACCCGTTCAACCCGGTGTATCTGCTGCCGCTGGTAGAGGTGGTGGCCGGTCAGGCCGCAGGTCCCGACGCGGTGGCCGCCGCGCTGGAGCACTACGACGACTTGGTCATGCATCCGCTGGTGGTGCGAAACGAGATCGAGGGCTACCTCTCCGACCGCCTCCAAGAGGCGTTGTGGCGCGAGGTCCTGCACCTGATGCCCGCATCCAGAGGGTCAGCCGGACAGCCGACTAGGACTAGTTGATGACCAGCACTTGGCGTTTGGGCAGGTTGTCGCTTCCTGTCGAAGCACTATCTCTTATAGAGATGGATTTATCAAAACTATTCATATAGGATATCGTGACGAGCGCTATTCGAGCGTCTAACTTTTTGTCTGGAAAGCAAGCAAATATCTAAGCGGTTGCTGGGAAATTTGGTTGCTGAAGTAATAGCCAAACGGAGAAAGGCCCCCGGACTCGTACGGGAGGCAATGGGTGGAGATGGCAATGGAGCCTCGTCCTTGGTGGATGGAAAATGCGAACTGCAAAGGGAAGAGCGAACTGTTCTTCCCCCCGGCTGGCGAACGCCCGTCGGCACGGGAGCGGCGGGAGAATGCAGCCCGTCGCATCTGCGGTGAGTGTGTGGTGATTCGGGCGTGCCGGAGTTGGGCCCGCGACCAGCGCGAGCTCGGTTTCTGGGGCGGCGAGTCGGAGATCGAGCGGGCCGAGGCGGGCTTTGCCCCCTCAACTCCGGTCATCGGTCTGCGGCGCCACCGCACCGAGCGGGAATCGGCCTGAGCCAACCGCACTAACCCGGCGCCGGATGCAACCGGCGCCGCCAACGCCCTCATCCCACGACGCGTCGGACAAAGGCCGCAATGGCCTCGGTTCCCTCAATCGCCTCGGGATAGTTGGGGTACATGATCTGGAAGTCGTGGATCATCTCCGGCCATATGCGGAGATCCACCTCGATGCCGGCCGACTCCAGCGCCGCGGCGAATCCGGTGGCATCGTCCAACAGCACCTCGTGGTCCCCGGCATGCACCAGCATGGGGGGCAGTCCCTCAAGGTCGCCGAAGAGCGGTGAGACCAACGGGTCTCGGGGGTCGTGGCCGTCCAAATACCAGCTGGCCGCGGTCACAGCGTCGTCGTGGCCGAACATCACATCCAGCTCGTCGCGCTCGGCATGGCTGGCCGAGGAGTTGGTCAGATCGACCCAGGGCGACAGGCAGACACCGGCCCCGGGCAGCGGCAACCCCTGGTTGCGGGCCCCGAGCATGACGGCACCCACCAGTCCGCCTCCGGCGGAGTCGCCGATGTATGCAATGCGGGCAGGATCGATCCCGGTGTCCAGCATCCAGCGGTAGGCGGCCAGGCAGTCGTCGACCGCAGCGGGGAAGGGATCCTCCGGGGCCAGTCGGTAGTCGATCATCAGCACCCGGGCCGGGATCAAAGAGGCCAGATGGGATCCAAAGCCTTGATGAGAGATGATCGATCCCACCCGATAGCCCCCGCCGTGGAAGAAAAGCAGCACTGGCAAACCGTCGGGATCGTGAGACTCGGGACGAAGCCAAGCGGCACCGGGCACTCCGGAAATCTCCACGCTCTCTTTGAGCACCCCGTCGGCCAGCGGAGTGTTCGCGGCGTTGGCGTCTAGGCGGGCTCGGCGCTCGGCGGGGGTCTCGGAGGGGTCGGGCTTCGGTGCGGACGCCAGCATGGACCGCACCGCTTCGAATTCTGGGCTTGGCATTCCCGGAGACTAACCCTTGCCCTGGTACCCCAAGGGACTCGGAAACCTACTGAGGGTTGCCGTGTTCAGGTTCTTGGCGGGACCGGGGCGGCGGTAGCCTAAGCGGGCGATGACCGCCGACCTCCGAATGCTCACCATCCACGCCCACCCCGATGACGAGGCGTCCAAGGGGTCGGCGACGGTGGCCATGTATGTGGACCAGGGGGTGGTGGCCTCATTGGTGTGCTGTACCGGCGGGGAAGAGGGCGACATCTTGAACCCAGCCATGGACCGCCCCGAGGTTCGCGACAATCTCAACCAAGTTCGCCGGGAAGAACTGGTGGAGGCCGCCGACGTGCTCGGCTATCGCAGCGTTCACTGGCTGGGCTACCGCGACTCCGGGATGCCCGAGAGCGACGCCAACGCCGATTCCCGCAGCTTCGCCCAAGCGCCTCTGGAAGAGGCTGTCGGGCGTCTGGTGGCCCTCATCCGGGCCGAGCGCCCCCATGTGGTGGTGACCTACGGGGAGGACCAGCAGGGCTACCGCCACCCCGACCATCTCCGGGTGGCTGAAATAAGCGGCCCGGCCTTCGAGGCTGCCGCCGACCCCGATGCCTATCCCGACGCCGGGGAGCCGTGGCAGGTGTTGAAGTTGTACTACGTGACCTGGTCGCGGAACCGGATCACCGCCCTGCACGAGAAGTTCGGAGAGCTGGATCTGGAGTCGCCCTATGACGAGCGGTGGTTCAGCCGGCCCTCCAACGACGACATCATCACCACCCGCATCCAGTGCGCCGAGTACTTCGATCGCCGGTCCAAGGCGCTGTTGGCCCATCGCACCCAGGTCGACCCCGACTCCAAATTCTGGTTCGGCCTGCCTGATCACCACATGGCCGATGCCTACCCCTGGGAGGACTACGTTCTGGCCCGCACCCTGGTGGACACCGATCTGCCCGAAACCGACCTGTTCGCGGGGATCGCCTAGGCCGATGGATCGGGCCCGGTATCTCAGCGATGAGTGGTTCGAGTTGAATCTGGAGGCGGCTTCGGGGTGGCCGAAGCGATCTGGCGTGGACTGCTCGGCCAACTTCGAGGTGGGCGAAGCGCCCGACGGGAAGGTCCGCTACCACGCGGTCATCCGCGACGGCCGTTTGGCGGAAATGGGCTCGGGCAAGTTGGCCGATGCTGACGTCAACATCGTCTACAAGTACGCCGACGCCCGAGCCGAGATATCCGGCGGCGACCATCCCGACCTGGCCTACATGACCGGACGCATGAAGCTGGAGGGGGATTACGCCCGCTGGGTTTTCGGCCTGCGCCCGCTGCTGGACTCAGCCGAGTACGACGATTTCCGGTCGGCTCTGGCCGAGCACACCGACTTCTAGCTAAGGCTCAGCCCTGGCGCTGGGCATCGCGTAGGTCGGCGTAACTCAGCATCCGGGCACCAGAGTGCTCCACCGCGGTGCGCAGCCCTGGGTCGTAGGCCACCAGCAGGTACTGCTCCACTCTGCTGAGCCAGCCCGGGTCCATCTCCCGCAGCTCGAGAGTGTCGATGGCCGGAGACACCACAAGCTCGGTCACCCCTGGGGCCAGGTTCTCCAGCGCATCCTCCAGGGTGCGGCGTGCGGGGCGGCCGCGGATCTGCGCCCGGTGCTCGGGGGCCAGCACACCGGCATCGGCGGCTAAGCGGCGGAACGGGAAGCCGGATCTGCGCTCTTGGTCGCTTCCCCCAAGGCGAATCGGCAGCGCCATCTCCACCGCCAGCTCCAAGTACACGTCGAAGAACTCGGGGCGCATCAGCAGAGTGTCCAAGTGCGGACTCAGATGGGTCAGGTCGCTGCCCCACTGGCTGGCTCGCTCGATTTGGGCCCGGCACTCCCGGTGGACCTCGTCAAGGTCGCTGTGCTCCCACGAGTCGGAAGGGGTCCGGGGGAAGCCGCCGTCGCCGTCCAGCAGCGACGGCGCCTGGGTTATCGGACCCCATCGGTAGTTGTCGAACTCGGCGTTGAGGGTGAGGTCAACCCCTACCGGGGTGTTGGCGAAGCGCCTGGCTGCGTCCCGGGCCCACGGACAGGGCACCATCAAGCTGGCGGCAGTGGCCACCCCTAGGTCCAGGCACTCAGCGATGCCCGCATTGGCCGCATGGGATTGCCCCATGCTGTCGCAGGTGATGATGAGGCCTCGGCCGTTGGGGTCACCGCCTAGGCGTTCCAGTAGCTCGCTCACTACCGGAAAGCTACCGCCCTTCGAACGCAAAGCGGCTTACTCAAGCACCACGTCTGCGCTGCCGCACTTGCTCCACAGGCCAAGCCCCTGGTCGCGGGCGTTGGCCGCAGCGGCGTAGAAGGCATCGGCGTGGGTGGTGTTCGGCTCGATGACCAGGGCTTCGGCATATCCGTTGGCGGCGATTTCGAGATTGACGAACAGGCCATCGCCGGAGCGATGCACATAGGCCAGCAGGCGGTCGTAGCGGTCGCGGGCTTCGGCGTCGCGGGTCAGCCGCACCTCGGTTCCTTCCGGCAGAAGCGATTTTGTGAATACGGTGGCCTCGTCGCCATAGCACTCGGCGGGCAGAAATCCCCCGATTGTCTCGGGGGTGTCGATGCCGATCAGTCGCACTCGCTCGGTCCGGCCTGCTACCTGCACCACTACTGTGTCGCCGTCGACCACCTGCATCACCGTCGCGGCGGCGCCGACCATCGCTGCGGCCAATTCGGGCGAGTCACCGGGCTGGCTGGTTGAACTTCCCGAGCAACCAACCAGCAAGAAGAGCCCGCCAACCAGCAGGCCGCTGACCGCGGCTGGCGACCTCACGCGGCGCGGGGAACGTCGTCGGAGGGGGAAGATGCGGGTTGGACGGCTGGGGAGTGGCGCTGCAAGGCGGCTCGGGCTTGGGCCAGACCTCGACGCCCGATTTCCTTGGTTCGCTCATCGATCCGCCATTCTGGTGGTGCCTCCAAGAGGGTGAGCTGTTGCTTCATGCTTCCAGTATCCCGATGGGAGTGACAGTTTGGGCCGGGAAGGGGAGGAAGTCTTCGGAAAGCTGCTCTGATGTGGGGAAAGACCCTACGAGTCTTGACTGCTGCCCCTCATGCTCCGGTACACCTCCAACAGGGCAGCCTTCTGCCCATCAGAGAGGTTGGCGTCGGCCCGAATGGTGGTTTCAGTATCGGAGATGCCCTCGGGATTCTCGCCGTTGGCGGCGTTGATGCCGGCGGCTTGGGCCAACAGGGTCTCAGCCGACAGGTTGAGTGCAGTGGCCAGCGACTTGATCACCCGCACCGATGGTTGGTGCAGACCCCTTTCCAGTTGGCTGAGGTAGGGGTTGGACACCTCGGCCAGATCAGACAGCTCCCGCAGAGTGAGTTGGGCCAGTTTGCGCTGGCTGCGCAGATAGTTCCCGAATGCCTCAACGGCGGCTTGGTCCATGATCCAGTCCTAGCTCTCGTACTCGTAGAAGCCCTTGCCGGTCTTGCGCCCCAGATGTCCGGCGGCCACCATGCGCCGCAACAGCGGGGGCGGGGCGTTGTGGGAGCCCTTGAACTCCTCGTAGAGCACGTCGGCCACCGCCTCGATGGTGTCCAGCCCGATGAGGTCGCACAGCGACAGCGGGCCCATGGGGTGGCCGCAGCCGTACATCATTCCGCTGTCGATGTCGGCCGCGCTCACCTTGCCCTGGTCGAACATTCGTATGGCCTCGAGCAGGTAGGGGACCAGCAGACGGTTCACCACGAACCCGGCCCGGTCGCGGCAGCGGATTACCCGCTTGTCCAGTACTTCCACTGCGAAGCGGTCGACCCGGTCGATGGTCTCCAAGGAGGTGCCCAGCGAGCGCACCAACTCCACCAAGGGCTGCACCGGGGCAGGATTGAAGAAGTGCATGCCCAGCACCATGTCCGACCGGCTGGTGATGGAGCCCAAGGTAATAACGGGAATCGACGAGGTGTTGGTGGCCAAGATGGCGTTGGGGGCCATCACCTTGTCCATGGCCCGGAATACCGAGAGTTTCTCCTCCAGCGACTCGATGACGGCCTCAATGGCCAGGTCTCGGTCGGCCAGATCGCCCAAGTCGGTGCTGAAGCTGAGCGAGTCCAAGGCCAACTCTCGGGTGGCGGCGGGCATCTTTTCTCGGGCCACCGCCTTTTCCATCGACTGCTCAATTTTCATGCGGGCGGCGTCGATGGCCCCCTTGTCCACCTCGACAACCAGGGTGTCCAAGCCGACCCGGGCACAGACTTCGGCGATGCCCGAACCCATGGTGCCCCCGCCGATCACTCCGATTCTGTTGATCGGCTCCAGCGACGACTCAAAATCCTGCGGCGGCTGTGCGCCGGAGGAGTCGGCACCCGTAGTCATGGCTTCCCTCCCGTCCACCGAATCCGGTGACCCCTACGTGGGTGTTTAGGATAGTACGCAAGCGATAGAAAAATAAAACGGGGCCGGTCAGCGACCGGCCCCGTTTGCAGGAAAGAGCTGAGGGGGGAATCAGCTCTTCTTGGAAACTGGCTGGGCCGGAGCTGCGCCGTTGGCGGTGGCTGCGGCCAGCAAGTTCTGGGCGAACTCCTTCTGGGTGTTGAGCAGTTCCTGGGCGAACCCGAAGCTGACGTTCATCAGCTCCTTGGGATCGGGAAGGGAGTCAAGGCCGGGCACGGAATCAAGCTTCAAGCTCTCGGGTGTGATGCTGCCGACCGTATCGGTGAGGGTGCGGACACCTTCGACGATGGCGGTCTGGCCCATCTTGAGGGCGCTCAGAACCTGTTCTTGCACGGCTTCGGTGATTTCTTTGACGTCGGTCATGTTGCATACTTTACTTAGCAGGAGCTTGATTGGCAATTCAATAGAGACTTTTTTCGGAGAAATTCGATCAGTCTGAGAATGCGTCATCGGAGCGCATTTTCACATAGAGGCCCGGGGCGTCCTCCATCGGCGTGTAGGCCTCGCTGCCGAGCTGCTTGGGGGCATCGACCTTGTCGCCAGCCCGTTCGCCGATCCATTCGGCCCAGTCCTCCCACCACGTTTCCTGGTGCTGTTCGGCGCCTTCCAACCACCCCTCGGGCGACTCTGGGATCTTGTCGTTGGTCCAGTGGCGGGCCTTGGGGCTGGGCGGGTTGACGATGCCGGCGATGTGGCCGGAGGTGCTGAGCACGAATCGGTTGTGGCCCCCTAGCAGGGTTGCGGTTCGGTAGGCCGCCGTCCACGGCACGATGTGGTCGTCGATGGCCGACAGCACGTAGGCGTCCTGTTTGATGTCGGCGGGGCGCAGAGAGGTGCCGTCGACCTCGAAAGTGTCGTTGGCGAACTCATTGTGGAGGTAGCAGCGGCGCAGGTAGCTGCTGTGCATGCGGGCCGGCATCCGGGTGCTGTCGTTGTTCCAGGCCAGCAGGTCGAACGCCGGCGGGTCCTCGCCCAACAGCCAGTTGTTCACCACGTACTGGAAGATCAGGTCGTTGGCCCGGATGGCGTCGAAGGTGCGGGCCATCTCGCTGGCCTCCAGATATCCCTGGTCGGCCATCTTGCGCTCGAGCCCGGCCACGGTGGGCTCGTCGGTGAACGCTCCCAGCACGCCGGGATCGGAGAAGTCGGTCAAAGTGTTCAAGAACGTGGCGGTGTGGATCGGCTGGTCGCCGGTGGCCGCTCCGTGGGCCATGGCGATGGCGCTGAGCGTGCCCCCCAGACACACGTTGACGGTGTTCACCTGCGTCTGCCCGGTTATCTCCTGCACCACCCGCAGGGCGTCGAGGGGTCCCTGGCGCAGATAGTCCTCGAAGCTGGTGTCGCGCATCGACCCGTCGGGGTTGCGATAGCTGATGGTGAAGCAGGTGTGGCCGTGCTGCACCGCCCATTCGATCAGGCTCTTCTGCGGGGCCAAGTCCATGATGTAGTACTTGTTGATCCACGGCGGGCAGAACAGCATCGGGATCTTGTAGACCTGTTCGGTCTGCGGCTCGTACTGCATGACCTCGATCAGGTCGCTGCGGTACACCACCTTGCCAGGAGTCAGGGCCATGTTCAGACCCGGCTCGAACCCCGAATCGTCCACCTTGGACGGCCACCCATCGTTGTGGCGCAGGTCGTGGAGCATGTTGGCCGCGCCCTTGACCACGCTGGCCCCGCCGGTGGCCGCGGCCTTGGCCAGGGCATCGGGGTTGGTGAGCAGCATGTTGGTGGGGGCCAGGGCGTCGAAGGCGAATGAGGCGGCGAATTTCGCTTTGCGGTCCTCGGCTTCATCCAGGTTGGCCGCGTCGATGAGGTCGTCGGCCAAGTTCCTGGTCAGCAGATAGGTCTGCTGGAGACCGAAGAAATATGGATTGTCCTGCCAGGCTGTGGAGGTCCAGCGGTGGTCCTTGGGTCGGGGCTGAATGGGCGCAGGGGCCTCGGGGTCGGCGGTGTTGGCCGCCTTGGCCATGGTGGCCGCTCCCACCTTCATCGCTCCGGCGGCCGCCTTGAGGAGGGCGGTACCCACCCCCACCGGATTGGCCGCGGCCTTCATGCCCGCGTTCACCAGGGTGCGGGCGAAGTAGACCGGGTCGAGCGTGTCGATGATCTGGTCGCCCACCCAGTTGGGGTCGAGGACATCGGACTCGCCGGCGGTGGCCCCAATTTTCCCTGCTTCGACCTCTTCACTCACGGTTGGGAACTTTATCAAGCAGAACTCCAAGACTCGTCACTCAGGAGCCATAGAGTTGCCGCATGGTTTCACGACGCGACGGGATGACGGTTCCCCTGTTCGGCCCCATCGACCAGCAGGCCGCTCAGATGGCTGAGCTGGTCGAATTGGGCTACACCGACGTGTGGTCGTCGGAGTCCAACTCCCACGACGCTTTCACCCCGCTGGTGCTGGCCTCGCAGTGGGCGCCGACGCTGCGCTTGGGCACCGCTATCGTCCCGGCCTATACCCGGGGTCCGGCCCTCGTGGCCCAGTCGGCGGCGACGCTGGCGTCGCTGGCGCCGGGGCGGTTCTTGCTGGGGGTGGGTAGCTCCTCGGACGTGATCGTGGAACGGTGGAACTCCATTCCGTTCGACGCCCCCTACCAGCGGGTGCGCGACTTGGTGCGCTTTTTGAAGCCCGCCCTGGCCGGCGAGAAGGTGAGCGGCGACTACGACACCTTCTCGGTTCAGGGCTTTCGGCTGGGAATGGTCCCACCCGAGCCGCCGCCGATCTTGGTGGCGGCGCTGCGATCCCAGATGCTGACGCTGGCCGGCAAAGAGGCCGACGGGGCCATCATCAACTGGCTGTCGGCCGACGACACCGCCCGGGTGAGCGAGATCGTCAATGCCCAGGGTCCCGACAAGGAGATCGTGGCCCGCATCTTCGTGTGCCCGAACCCCGACCGGGAGACGGTTATCGCCCAGGGGCGGCGGGCGGTGGCCGGCTACCTCAATGTGCCCGTCTACCGGGCGTTCCACCAGTGGCTAGGGCGTGGCGAGCTGCTGGCCGAGCACTGGGAGCGGTGGGCGGCCGGCGACCGGGCCGGATCGCTGGAGGCCATTCCCGAGCAGGTGGTGGACGACCTGATTGTGAACGGCACCCCCGAGGAGTGCCGCAAGCACATCGACCGATACTTCGATAACGGCGTCACCACCTCATCGCTCATGTTGATGCCTTTGGGCGGGATCGACCCTTGGGAGGCAGTCAGGTCGCTAGCGCCGCGGCCCGCTGGAGGTGGCTGACGTAGTCGGCCATCTGATAGCCGGCGGCTGCCCCGCTGGTGGAGGGCATGACATAGACCGGTCGACCGGCCAACCCTTGAGGTTGCGGCCCGGCCTTTGCCTTTCGGTCCACGGCGGCCCGCCAGCCGGCCAGCCCCACGAAGCACACCGCCGAGGGACTGAGCCACTCCGCTAGCCACTTCAGCCGGTCGAGGCCCCGGCGGTACTCGTCGGCGGTGAGCTCATCGGCCCGGGGGGTGGCCCGCTTGACTAGATCGGTCATGCCCACCCCGTGGTCGATCAGCGCCCGCCGGGGGTCGCGGTCGGCACTCACCAAGCCGGCGGCCAGCACCGCGGGCCAGAACCGGTTGCCCGGTCGGGCGAATCCCGCGCCGGCGTTGGCCGCATACACGCTGGGGTTCAGGCCGCAAATCAATAGCCGCATTTCTGGGCCCACGGTGTCGGGCAGCGTGCGGGCCCGGCGACCTTTGACGATGAGGGTGGCAACCTTGGGGGGCCGGTCCAACCGCTTCAGGGCGTCGAGCTCGAACCCGGCGCCCTCCATGAGGGGCGCAATCCACTCTTCGGGCCACTGGGAGAAGCGGCGGCCGGGGAAGTCGTCGTCGGAGAACGGCTCGAAATCGGCATCCCCCTCGAAGATGTGAAGTTCCACCGGCGCGCCAACAGCCAGAGCTCGGTGCAGGTCGGCCAGCGCCAGCGGTACATGGCGGCGGTCGAGGTGTACGTAGCTGCGCGATGCCCACGCCCCGGCCAGCGACCCGGTGGCCAAGGGCAGCGCGGCCAGATCAGCCCGGCAGCGCAGGGCATCGGGGGCGTGTTCGGGAACCATCTCCAGCATGGACCGGGCCGCGTCGATGGCCAGCGCGGGGCTGGGCAGGGCGGGGCCAGCCAGCGCGGCGGTGTGCCAGCCGGGGCCGCAGCCCAGATCGGCGGTGATTCCGTCAGGGCGATCTAGGGCGGCGAAAGCTTCGACCGCTGAAGTGGACTTGGGCTGGCGCTCAGCCCGCCATTCGGCCGCCCGGTCCTCGTAGACGCTGACGGTGTTGTGATCGGCCATGGTCCATTAGTGGTCCGTCTGTGAATTGGCTGGCGCGGATTGCGACGGCATCGGCGTTCCTCGCAAGGCGCACCGACGCAGCCATACCCGGAGCGTACGGCAAGGAGGAGCAACGCCGCGAGGGGCGTCGATGGCTAGCAGGACGCCCTGACCAATTTGCAGACGGACCACTAGCGAAGCGGCCAGATCTTCTTGAACAGCCGGGCGATCACTGCGCCCACCAGGGCGCCGACCACCACGTCGGAAGCGTGGTGGATGCGCACATGGACCCTGCTGGCCGCCACCACTGAGGCGGCCGCCCAGAACGGCCAGCGGCGGCGTCGGGACTCGGCCAAGAGCGCGGCGGCTACCACCGCGGCGCTGGCATGGCCGCTCGGAAAGCTGCTGGTGAGCGGCTGGCGCAGCCGGTGCGGATGGTCGCGCTCAGCCAGCGGCCGGGAGCGGTTGAAGGCTGATTTTATCGGTCCGTTGACCAGCGCTGACTCCACCGCCAAAGCTACAGACACCCGCAGGGCTCGGCGCCGACCCCGCTTGGAGGTCGCACCAGCCCAGGCCAGGGCGTGCCACAGGATGCTGAAGTTGCCCAGTTCTGAGGCGGTGTAGAACACCCGGTCGGCCATCGGATGGCCCCGGAGACGGTTGAAAAGCTGCTCGGCGGCCTCGTCGAATGCCTCCACAGCCGCCGACGTGCCTTCGGGGGTTTCGTCTTCGAACCCCTCCTCGTCTAGCGCCTCGTAGCCGGGCGCTTCGCCGAAGAACGCCACGTCCTGGATGTCCTCGTCGTCGAGGTCCTTTAGCAAGTCGGCCGCGTCAGAAGCGTCATCGGGGTGTTCGGCCATGTCAGCGGTCATTCCGGGGCAGCACGGATCATCTTGTAGGCCACGCCCACCTCGTGGTTGGCGTCGTTCAGAACCTTGTAGCCGGACTCGTCGCGAATCTGATCGAAATTCTCAGCCACGTCCTCCACGGTGAGATCGGGGTTGTAGTAGCCGGGGGTCCGGCCGATGAAGAAACGGGCCACCGTGCCGCCGGCCGCGGAGTACACCTCGCCCGAGACCGGACAGTCCTCATGGGCCAGAAAGCACACCACCGGAGTGACCAGCTCAGGATTCATGGTCTCTTTGACCTCCTCGCCGAGTATGGCCTCGGTCATGCGGGTGGTGGCCACCGGCGCGATGCAGTTGGCCTTGATGTTGTACTTGGCCCCCTCCAGAGCCAGCGTGTTGGTGAGCCCGACAAGGCCCATCTTGGCCGCGCTGTAGTTGGACTGGCCAAAGTTGCCCAGCACTCCTGCGTTGGATGTGGCGCAGACGATGCGGCCATAGCCCTGCTCGCGCATCTGGACGAAAGCCGGCCGGGTGACGTTGAACGCCCCCCGAAGATGGACGGCCAGTACCGGGTGGAGCTGATCGTCCTCCAGCTTGTGGAAGGTCTTGTCCCGCAGGATTCCGGCGTTGTTGATCACAATGTCCACCCGCCCGAACGCTTCCATCGCGGTGGCAGTAATGGCGGCCCCGCCCTCGGAGGTGGCCACCGAGTTGGTGTCGGCCATCGCCTCGCCGCCGCCGTCATTGATCTCGTTGGCCACCAACTGGGCCGGGCCCTCGCTGGCCCCGGTGCCATCAGCGGCCCCGCCCAAGTCGTTGATCACCAACCGGGCCCCCCGCCGGGCCAGCTCCAGGGCGTACAGTCGCCCCAGCCCGCCGCCGGCTCCCGTGACGATCGCAACCCTGTTGTCAAAACTCAATGCCATGACCGGAAGGTTACGGCTATTGAGTGCGCTAGCGGTAAGCGCCGGGGGTGGTGAGGGGTTTGTGGCGCCAGCGGCGGGGGGTGGTGATGATGGACCGGGGGTAGTCTTCGAAGAGCCAGCGGGCGAAGTTTCGCCGGGTCCAAGGGGTGAGCCCGGCGATGCGCACCGCTCCCCGGGCCCCGGGGCGGGTGGCCAAAACCCGGCCCAGACGGCGGGCCATGCGATGGTCGGCGAACAGCTCTTGGCGCACAAAACGGCGGTAGTGGGCCATCACCAGGTTGGCGTCACCGCCGCCGGTGAGCACGGCGTTGGCCGCACCAATACCGGTGATCAGGGCCTGGGCGATGCCCTCGCCGCTCATCGGGTCGGTGGCTGCCGCGGCGTCGCCGGTGAACATGGTTCGACGGGCAGTCAGGGAGATCTTGTCTATACGGGCGGGAATGGGCCAGGCCCGGTGAGACGTCTCAGGGGCGGCGCCATCGCCCAGCACGGCTCGGATGTGGTCTCGCTCCAGCAGGTCTCGCCACAGCTTGCCCATATCGCCCACCGCCACCGGGCCGTCCCGGCGCACGCCGAACCCCACGTTGGCCCGGCCGTCGGGCAGGGGAAACGACCAGACATAGCCAGGCAGGATCTCCTCCTCAAACCACACCCACAATGCCCGGCTGGCCTGAGTGTCCACCCCCGACCAGTACTGGCGGAACGCATGCCAGTCGCCCCGGTATCCGTCGTGGGCCAGCCCCAGGAACTTGCGGGTGGGCGACCACATCCCATCAGCAGCAATGGCGTAGCCAGCGGTCATCGTCCCTGTGCCCTCCAATTCCAGGGTCACTCGGCCGTCATCCTCGGAAAGCCCCTGGCAGGCGGCGCCCTCCGCCAAATCAACGCCCTCGGCCTTGGCCTTCTCCACCAGGGCGTTGTCCAACTCGGCCCGGGGGACAACCGCGGCGAATTGACCGCCCGATCGGGGAAGTGGAAACTCGACAGTGCGGCCTGAGGGCGATCGGATGTAGACGTCCTCCACTGGCATCCACGTGGAGATGGGGGCCGGGTCCAGCCCTAGGCCTTCCAGGATCCTCAGGGCGCCGGCAGTGAGTCCGTCGCCGCACGCTTTGGGACGGGGGAAGCGGGCCTTGTCCACCATCACCACCCGCTTTCCGGCCCGAGCCAAAGTGATGCCCGCCGCGCACCCGGCTGGCCCGGCTCCGATGACGGCCGCGTCCCAGTCGTCGTTCATCGATCTGACGGGCTCACGCGGCCTGGCCCGCCGCTTGCTGGGGATCTAAGGCCTGCGATTGCCCGGGTTGGGCGTCGGGATCTTGAGCGGGTGTCTCTCCGGGTTCCCCCTTTTCCTCGGGAGGAACAGCCTCCCCGGGCTCTACCTCTTCCTCAGGCGGGGCAATAGTGCAGAGATCGGCCCGATTGTCCTCGTTCACGTCAGCGGGGGCATGGGTTCCGGTGCAATCTTCGGGGTCGATGCACTCCTCGGGCAGCCCCGCTTCGTCCAGCTCCACCACGCCATCGCCGTCCGCGTCCATCGGCAGCACCGAAGACGTACACACTCCTTGGCAGTTGATGCCCTCTCGGGGCTGGTAGAGCGCGGAGACCGAGTCGCGCAAAACCGTGCCGTCGGAGTAGGTCCGGCTGCGCTCAGTGGTGCGCCGGGTGCAGTGCCCCCGCGGGGTGTCATAGCGGTTGGTCCACTCCACCTCGGTATAGGCGGTGGAGTAAACGCTCACGGTGACGCTGCCGCTGGTCACGGTGGGCCACAGCAGCACCGCATAGGGGTTGGGGTTTCGGAACTTGAAGTCGGGCTTGGGCCAGGAGATGGTGGCGTCCACACCATCGCGGTAGCGGGCGATGTCGATGCTGTGGGCCTGGTATTCGGGAAACTCCATTCCGGCGTTGAAGGTGGCGGTGAACAAGGTGGTGATGAATTGGGAGATGCCTCCCCCCACGTCATCGGTGTACACCCCGTCGTAGATCACCCCGGCATCCACGAACCCCTTCTCCTCGGTGCGCTCGCCCACGTATTCGTTGACCGAGAAAATCTCACCCGGATACACCACTGCCCCCTGGATCAACTCGGCGATGCGGTGGATGTTGGAGACCCGATCCTGGCCCGGCGTGTAGTGGGTGGTGAACCGCCCGGTCAGCTCCACGATCCCCCGTTCCTCCAGCCAGCTCTGGTCGTTGATCTCATCGGACTCCCGCAGCTCCAATTCCACCGCGGGCTGGGCGGTGTTCAGGGCGGCCAGCACCTCTTGAGACGCGCTCAGCTGGCAGCAGATGTAGGCCGGGACTTCGCTCACCAGCACCGGCACATCATCTTGAATGGTGAGGATCGGTTCGGATGCCACGGTGGCAACCTCGATGAAGAGCTCGGCCAGATCCCCTTTGATCCGCTGCTGGTCGATTCCGTAGGACCACTGGTCGTTCTCGGAATGGAGCGTGAGCCAGGAGCGGAGCTGGGCCGGCTGCACACGCTTGGTGACCTCCTGCACGGTCACCAGGATCCCCTGGGCAGTGCGCTGATTGACCCAGTCCACCGTTTGGAGCATCACCTCTTCGCCCCGCTCGGGGGGGATCAGGCTCACTTCGGCCTCGATCCTCAGGGGGTCGTCGCCCCGGACAGCTGCTTCCAGCAGTTGGGGGAGCGCTGGCGATAGATCGGCAACCTCGCCGGGCACGCCGGGGGCCACCTGGAATATGCCGTTTTCCAGCACTATGTGCGGATCGGCCGGGGCGCGGTGCAGTTCGGCCTCTAGGCGGGCGATCTTGCTTTCTTCGGCCGACAAAGTGAGCAACAGCTCTAACCGCGAGCTCTCGAAGAACGAGGCCGTCCAGCCGATGGGATTGCCCGTCCCACTGTCCAATTCCATGATCGCGTCCACAGTGCCCTCTACGTCCACCTCCAGCCCGGTGTCAGCGGCAGTCACGGTGATGGCTTGGCTGGGCGTTGCGATCTCCACCGGGGTCTGCTGGAAGCGCTCGGCCAGGTCGACAACCACCGCGGTCACGTCGTCCTCGCTCAATCCGCCGATGTCGATGCCGCTGTCGGAGATGATTGGGCTCTCGATCTTCAAGCCCCGGGGAGTCCTGTTGCCGCTGCCGGAGTAGTCGATCAGCCAGATCAACAGCCAAACCACCAGGATCAGCACCGGAACGAACATGAGGACCCACATCCAAAGCGGGCGGGGAGGCCGGCGCAGTTTGAGTGGCGGTTGGCGATCCATGGGGATTAGGGGATCGTAGTGGGAGCTTCCCGCCGGTCGGGTTCAGCAGGCATGGCGGGAGCTAAAACAGCTTGGCCTGGTCGGGCTCGATGCCCCGGAGCAGGTCGTAGTCGATCTCCACGCATTCGATGCCCCGGTCGGCCCCCAGGGCTCGGGCTTGGGGGCGGACGACCTGGGCGGCAAGCATGCCCTGCACCGGGGCCAGGGTCGGATCTTGGTTCAAGAATTGGAGGTAGCGGGTGAGCTGCTCCACCCCGGCAATCTCCCCCCGCCGCTTTATCTCCACCGCGATGGCGTTCCCGTCGGCGTCGCGGCACAGCAAATCCACCGGGCCGATGTCGGTGGGGTATTCCCGCCGCACCAGACGGAATCCGTCTCCCAGCACGTCGGGCGACGCGGCCAGCAGTTCCTGGAGGTGGGCCTCCACGCCGTCTTTGTCCAAGCCGGGGTCGTGGCCCAGATCGTGGTCGGTGTCGGAGATCAGCTCGTGAATGGTGATGGTCAACTTCTCGCCCGACGGGTTGACCACCGTCCACACGCCGTCTTCCTCCGACAGCCGGTTGGGGGCGTTCATCCAATTCAGCGGTTTGTAGGCGCCCCCGTCGGCGTGGATGGCCACACAGCCGTCAGCCTTGATCATGATGAGCCGCACCGCTTCGGGCAAGTGCGCGGCCAACCGGCCGTCGTAGTCCACCGAACACCTGGCAACTACCAGTCTCACAGGGTCATCCCGTCTGCGGAAGCAGCCTCGGAGGGCTTCATCGAGCAATCACCAGCCGCACAGTGGTTCAAATCTACGGGGACGAGGGGGCGGGGGTCATTTGGCCACTACGGCGGCGGCGAAGTCGGGATGGCAGATGACGAAGTCGGACATATAGGTGTCCGACTGGTTGAAGCTCAGCTCGTCGCCGTTGAGACGGGACACATGCAGGCCGGCGGCCGCCGCCACTGCCGCCGGAGCGCACAGGTCCCACTCGTGCAGTCCCGAGGCATGCGCGTACACCTCGGCTTCGCCGCAGACCACCGCGGCGGCCTTGGCTCCGGCCGAGCCCATTTGCACGATGGTGCCCCCGAGGTCGTCGGCGATGCGACGGGCCAGGCGACCGGGCCGACTCCGGCTGGTGATGACCCGAGGGCTGGCCGCGGCCACTGGTGTGGGGGGAGCGGGATCAGTGGCCAGGGTGATCCCCTGGGCGGGCAGCGCCACCGCCCCGGCGATGGGCTTGTCGTCGGCCACCAAGGCCACGTGGACGGCCCAGTCGGTGCGGCCCGGGATGGAGAACTCCCGGGTCCCGTCCAGCGGGTCCACGATCCATACCCGGCTGTGCTCTAGGCGACGGCGGTTGTCCACCGACTCCTCCGACAGCACCAAATCGTCGGGACGGTGCTGGAGGAGGGCTTTGGCGATGTAGTCGTGGGCCAGAGCATCGCCTCGGGCCCCGACGGCGAATGGAGACAACCGCTGAGCGCTCAGCTCGGCCCGCAACTCAACCAGCAGCTCACCCGCTTTCCAAGCCAAGTGAGCGGCGAGTTGGTGGTCGTTCACGGCCTCGGCGTTATCTCGAGCAGGTCCATGACCTGGTCGCACAGGCCGGGGGCAACGGCGATGAAGCCCTCCATCAGCGGGTCGGCCCGGTTGAACACCACATCGGCGCCGTCGGTTCCGAACACCCGTCCGCCGCCTGCTCTCACCAGCGCAGCCCCGCCGGCCACGTCCCACTCGTTCTTGGGCACCAGCGTCCAGGTGGCGTCGGCCAATCCGGCGCCCACCAGGCTGAGCTTGTAGGCCACCGAGCCCATGTTTCGCACCGCGATCGGCGTGGAGAAGAAGCGCTCCCACTCGCCCCGCTTCACCTCGCTGCGGGAGGCCAGCACCAGCGCGCCCCGAATGTCGGTGGTGTCTGTGGTGCCCGCAGGCTGGCCGTTGCACATCACGCCGGTGTCGTCCGACCCGATGATGAGGTTCCCGTTGGGCGGGCTCAGCACGCCTCCGGCCACCGGCACGCCGTCTTCCACCAGCCCTACGGAGACGCACCACTCGGGGATGCCGTCGATGAACTCGCGGGTCCCGTCGATGGGGTCCACTACCCATACCCGGCGCCGGTCAAGGCGCCCTCCGGCATCGGTGGTCTCCTCAGACAGCCAGCCCTCGTCGCCCCCCCGCAGAACCTTGGCCAGCACATCGTTCACCGCGGTGTCGGCCGCGGTCAGCGGGTCGCCGCCGTCTTTCAACTCCGATGCGATCTCTCCGGGCGTGAACCGCTTCAGCACTTCGTCGGCTGCCGATAGCGCCTCGGCAATGCGGTCCAGATCATCGGAGCGGGACATCTCAGCGGCTATCCAATCAGATTGTCGGGGAGAAGCGCCTCGACAACCGATCTATTCGAGGTACCCCTCGGCCACCAGGTGGTCGATGATGATTTGGGCTGCTTCATCAGGCGTCTGGTCCACGGTGGGCAGAACGACGTCGGCGTCGGCCGGTTCCTCGTAAGGGTCGGAGATGCCGGTGAACTCCTTGATGATTCCGGCCCGGGCCTTGGCGTACAGCCCTTTGCGGTCCCGCTCCTCGCACACCTCCAGCGGGGTGGACACATACACCAGCACGTAGCCGCCGTTGGCTGAGATGGCCTCCCGGTTCTTGTACCGGGGTCCGGCATAGGGGGCGATCGGCGCGCAAATGGCGATGCCGCCGTGCTTGGTGATCTCCGAGGCCACATAACCGATTCGGGTGATGTTGATGTCGCGGTGCTCCTTGGAGAAGCCCAGTTCCGACGACAGGTTGGTGCGCACCACATCGCCGTCCAGCAGGGTCACTGGCCGTCCGCCCCGCTCCAACAGCTTGGACATGAGCGCGTTGGCGATGGTGGATTTGCCCGAACCGCTGAGGCCGGTGAAGAACACGGTGAAGCCTTGCTTGGACTTCTGAGGATGGGTACGGCGCAACTCAGCCACCACTTCGGGATAGCTGAACCACTCGGGAATCTCGTCGCCCGATGCCAGGCGGTCCCGCAGCTCGGTGCCGCTGATGCTGAGGGTGGCCGTACCCTCGTCCACTTCGTCCACCGGGTGGTAGCTGTCGCTGTCGGGGACGTACACCATCATCTTGAACGGCACCATGGTCACGCCCAGCTCGTCGGTGTAGTCCTGCAACATGTCCTGGGCGTCGTAGGGGCCGTAGAAGGGGTTGCCCGACGCGTCGGAGCCCGGTCCGGCGTGGTCCCGGCCGACGATGAAGTGGGAAACGCCGTGGTTCTTGCGGATGATGGCGTGCCACACCGCCTCCCGGGGGCCGCCCATGCGCATGGCCAGCGGCAGCATGGCCAGCATGGCGGAATTCTCCGGGTAGCGCTTGATGATGTGTTGGTACACGCGGCCCCGGGTGTAGTGGTCCACATCACCGGGCTTGGTCATTCCCACCACAGGATGGATGAGTAGATTGGCGTCGGCCTCCACTGCGGCTCGTCGGGTGAGCTCCACGTGGGCCCGGTGCATCGGGTTGCGGGTTTGGAAGGCCACCACCCGGCTCCAGCCCGCCGCATCGAACGCGGCCCGCAGCTCGGCTGGGGTGCGCCGCAGCTCGGTGAAGTCGTAGTGGACTGGGAGTTGCAGGCCCTGCACCGACCCGCCCAGGTAGAACCGGGACGTGTTGTGAACCAGGTGGCCCACGCCGGGGTGGTCGGAATCCAAGCTGTCGAAAACCGACTCGGCCTCGGCCGCGGTGTCGGGTTCCCACACGTCGCCCACGGTGAGCACCGCCAACATGACCCCTTCCACGTCTCGCAGGGCCAGCTGGCCGGCAGCCTGGGCCGCCTCGGCGGTATCGCCGTCCACGTCCAAGGTGATGGGCATGGGCCACAGCGTCTCGTCGGCCAGCCGCATTTCGGAGCACACCCGCTCGTAGTCGGCTTGGCCCATGAAACCCCGCAGGGGGGAGAAGCCTCCGTTGAGCAGCAGCTCGAGATCGCACAGGTGGCGAGGCTGGAGGGTGAACGAAGGGAGGTCGCGCGACGCTGCCTTGAGATCTTCAGCGGTGGCGTCGTCGACCATCAGGTCGGTCAGCTCGCCACCGTGGGGTTGGATCAAGTTTGAAGCCACGAGACATTTCATATCGCAATTACCCGTCGGCTGAGTCATCGGAACCAGGGATGGTGGCCAAAGTCCTGTTTCCGTGCCGAGGCCGTAGCATTTCCCTGAATGGATGGCGATGCGGTGCTCACCATTGCGGTGTTGGCGGTTATGGGTGCCGGGCTCATCAGCAACCGGCTCTCGCCCGCCGCTGGGGTACTGGGTGCCACCGGCGGACTGTTTCTGCTGCGGGTGATTGACGCCGACCAGGCCTTCCGCGGTTTCGCCAACCCCGCCCCCATCACCATCGGCGCGTTGTACGTGGTGGCCGGCGCCGTGACCAAAACCAATGCCTTGCAGCCCATGGTGGCCAGAATGCTGGACCGGGGGTCTCGAACCAGGGTGTCGCTGCTCCGGCTTCTGACCCCGGCCAGTGCCGCCTCGGCCTTCTTGGCCAACACCCCCATCGTGGCCATGCTGGTGCCCGCAGTGCGGGGCTGGACCGAGCGCTACGGCCGAGCCGCCTCCCGGTATCTGATCCCGTTGTCGTACGCCACCATCTTGGGCGGGGCGATCACCGCCATCGGCACCAGCACCAATCTGGTATTGGGCGGCCTTTTGCAATCAGTGGGCCAAGACGAGTTGGAGATGTTCGAGCTGGCCCGTTTCGGTTTGCCGCTGGCCGGGGCCGGACTGGCTTTGATCGTTGTTGCCGGCCCCTGGCTGCTGCCCGAACGGCGCGACCCCGAATCTGCTGGGGAAGGTCGCTCCTATCTGGTGTCGATGGAGGTGGTGGATCAGGGGGCATTTGACGGGCAGTCGGTGGAGGCCGGAGGTTTGCGCCATCTTCAAGGGGTGTTCCTGGTTGAAGTGGAGCGGCAGGGCACGGTTATCGCCCCGGTGGCCCCCACTTTCGTGCTCCGAGGCGGCGACCGGCTCACGTTCGCCGGTCGGGTCGACCTGGTAGTCGACCTCCAGGCTATGTCCGGGCTGATCTCGGCTGAAGATCCCCATCTGGAGGCGGTGGACTCCGACGACCACACGTTCTTCGAGGCCGTAGTGGGGGCGGCTTCACCCCTCAGCGGACGGTCGCTGGCCGAGGCCGGATTCCGGGGCCGCTACCAGGCCGCGGTGGTGGGCATCCACCGTTCCGGTGCTCCGGTGGAGGCCAAGTTCGGCCAGGTTCGGTTGCGTATCGGCGACACCTTGCTGGTGCTGGCGGCCGATGGTTTCGACGAACGGTGGCGCAATCACAACGACTTCCTGTTGGTGTCTCGGCTGGGTGGTTCGCCGCCCCGGGTCAGTCGTCGGGCGCCGGTGGCGCTGGCCGCGGTAGTTGCCCTGGTCGTGCTGCCCGCCGCCGGGGTGCTGAGCGTGTTGGAAGCGGCATTGATCGCGGCTGGTGCAGTGGTTGTCGGCGGAGTGCTCACTCCCCGAGAGGCCCGAGAAGCGGTTGACTTCAGTGTGCTCATCACCATCGGAGCGGCATTCGGCTTGGGAGCGGCGCTCGACGAAGCGGGGTTGGCTGAGGACCTGGCCGACGGCATCGTCACCGGCTTCGACTTCCTGGGCGATGCCGGAGTGGTGCTGGGCATCGTGATTGCCACCATGCTGCTCACCGAGATGATCACCAACGTGGCTGCGGTGGCTCTGGTGTTCCCGGTGGCATTGGAGGCGGCCGCTCAATCCGGTTTGGATCCCCGCACCTTGGCATTGGGGGTGGCGGTGGCCGCCTCGGCGTCGTTTCTGACCCCTATCGGCTACCAGACCAACACCATGGTCTACGGTCCGGGCCGCTATCGCTTCACCGACTACCTGCGGTTGGGGGTGCCCATGTCGGTGCTTACCCTGGTGTTGCTCACTGCTCTGGTAGCCGCCGCGGCCTGAGCTCAGCGATCTACAGCACTCCAACGGCCATGTCGGCGGCGTGGTCCAGCATGGCGTCCACTCGGCGGGCGATGTCGTGGACGTCGCCGGTGGTGGCCATGCCCCCGCTCATGCCCTTCAGGCGGCGGGCGTATGCCCCCTCCACAATGCAGGCCTGCTTCCACCAGCTGAACACGGCGTAGTAGGGGAGGTCGGAAAGGTCGAAGCCCGATTGGGCGGCATAGCGGTCGGCCACTTCTTGTCGGCGCACAAAGCAGTCTTGAAGAGTGGGTGGGTCGGTGAGGAAGCTCATCTCGTCGTCGGGGTCGGCCCAGTACTGGAGCGACCAGGCGAAGTCGGCGATGGGGTTGCCGGTGGTGCAGAGTTCCCAGTCCAGAACCGCGGCGATCTTCCACTGGTCGTTGAGCACGGTGTTGTCGAAGCGGTAGTCGCCGTGGGCCAGGGCGGCGGGCGCCTTCTCGGGTGGCTTGGCCGCGCTCAACCGCTCGTGCAGCTCGATAAGCAGGGGCACTTCCCGCACCCCGGCGGCCTCCACTTGGCGGCGCCATCGCTTCAACTGGCGGCCCACGTAGTCTTCCCGGCGGCCCAGGTCGCCCAATCCGACGGCGTCTAGGTCGAGGGTGTGAAAGGCGATCTGAACATCGAGCAGGCTCTGGGTGGCGATCTCGGCCTGCTCGGAGGTCATGGCGGCTGCGGATTCCTGGTCGCGCAAGATCAGCCCCTCCACAAAGCTCATCACATAGAAGTCGGCCCCATTCACGGAGTGGTCGTGGCAGAAGGCCACCATCTCGGGCACCGGAACGTCGCTGGCCTCGCCTAGCGCGGCCATGATGCGCCATTCCCGCCCCATGTCGTGGGCGGTGGTCAGCGCCGATCCCACCGGTGGCCGCCGCAGCGCCCACTGTTGGCCTTCAGAATCAGCCAGCCGGAAGGTGAGATTCGATCCGCCTGCCGCGATCAGATCGAAGGTGAACGGGGGTTCGCTGTCGGCGATGTTGTCGTCGAGCCAGGCAGTAACCGGCGCGACGTCGACTCCCGGTATATCGGCGCTCGAGGACTCCACCGCCTCAGTCTGGTATTCCGCTACGGTCAGTGCCATGTCTCAAACTGCGCTGCTTTCCCGCTCCGACCCTGTTTCCCCTGAGGCCGATGGACTCGGCGTGGCCCTGGGTTCCGTGGACACGCCCATCGGAACGCTGCAATTGGCGGCAACTTCCCAGGGGTTGGTGAGGATCGGATTCGGCTACATGGAAACCAGAGATGACATGATGGCTGAACTCGCCGATCTGCCCTGCTCGATGGGCCAAGGCGACTCCGACTGGCTGGTCGAACCCATCACCCAGCTCCGCGAGTATTTCGACGGGAGCCGCCGCTGGTTCGAGGTGGCCTTGGACTGGCGCCTGAGCCATGGGTTCTATCGCCAGGTGCAAGATGCGCTGATGACGGTGGAGTACGGCACCACGGTGTCGTATGGGGAGTTGGCCCATATGGCCGGTTCGCCGGGCGCGGCCCGCGCCGTGGGAACGGCCATGTCCACCAACCCCATTCCCCTCATCGTGCCCTGTCACCGGGTGGTGCGAAGCGACGGGTCGGTGGGGGAGTTCGGAGGCCGCCCTGAGGTCAAGACCTGGCTCATCGACCACGAGCGCGCCCACCGGGATTGATGACTCGCCTCACCAAGTTGGACCGGTCGGTGGCCGGGCGAGTGGCGGTAGTATCCGGCGCGGCCTCAGGCATGGGCCGGGCCACTGCGTGGCTGTTGGCCGACGAGGGGGCCAAGGTGGCTGCGCTGGACGTCAATCGCACCGGGGTGGAGGAGACGGTGGCCGCCATCGTCGACGCCGGAGGCACGGCGCTGGCGGTGGTGTGCGACCTGGCTGATCCCGCCGTGGTGGAACCGGTCGTGGAGCAGGTGCGGGCCGAACTGGGCCCGGTGGACATCTTGATCAACAACGCGGGAGTGGCCGCGGGTGCCCCGGTGGAAGCAGCCAACTATGAGGATGTGTGGGCTGCCGCCTTGGAAGTGAACCTCACCGCGCAGATGCGCTTGGTGCGGGCCTGCCTGGACGACCTGAAGCGCAACGGCGATGGGCGCATCGTCAACGTGGCTTCCACGGAGGGGGTGATGGCCACTCCCAACACCTCGCCCTACACGGTGAGCAAGCACGGGGTGGTAGGGCTCACGCGGGCGCTGGCCGTTGAGTTAGGCCAATTCGGAGTGACTGCCAATGCGATCTGCCCCGGACCGATCCGCACCGCCATGACCGGCGACATCCCCGAGGAGGCCAAGCAGAAGTACGCCCGACGCCGAGTGCCGGCCCGACGCTACGGCGACCCCGAGGAGGTGGCCCAAGTCACCTTGTCGCTGGTGCTGCCCGCCGCCTCATTCATCAACGGCGCCGTGGTGCTGGTAGACGGCGGCCTTCACGCCAAGTCGAACTGAACCTGCCGCGAGGGCGGGGGGATTCAGGCGCTGCGGCGGCGCCTCTCGTTCCAGAAGACGGCTTGAAGTTCGAACTCGTCGAAGGCCTCGAGGGCTTCGTCTTCCTCGGTGTCCCAGAAGGAGTGGGTCTCCACGAAGGCGGTGAATTCGGACAATTGCTTGGGCTCGGGCAGGTCTGGAACGTTGCGGAATCGGCCGAACAGGTCTTGAGCCACCCCGGACGCGCGCAGCAAGTAGACGCCGAGCAAATGCACGACGAGATAGGCCCCTACTGCAATGCCCAAAGTCATGCCAGAACCGGCACTATAGATATGATCTGCTCTGTCCACAACTGGTTCACAGGGAAATCCGCAATCTGGGCGTGCCCGTTGCTTATAATTCTTGCCCTGTTCAAGGGATTCCCGCTTGTACCAATGCTGCTACCAGGCATTTTGCCCCCACGAAAGAGACTGTATCGCGAGCACAGCAGAACGCAACTCTGGTTGCGTCGCGACCGAGTTCTAGTGTGAGCCCCGTGACTGATGCATCCACCGTCGCGGTCGATTCGCTCGAACCGGGCATCACCCAGATCACGATGTCCCGCCCTGAGCGGCTCAACGCCTTGAGCCCTGAGCTCATCACCGACATGCACGAAACCCTCGAAGCGGCCCGGCTGATCGCAGCCAACAACGAGTACGGGGTATGGATGACCAAACTTGGCGCCAACGCCACCCCCGACACCCCCAGCCTGCGCCATGCCATGGAACTGGAGAACCGCACCCAGGTGTTGGGCACGTTCACCGGGAATATGTCCGAGGCGTCGCAGGCCTTCCGCGACAGCCGCGAACCCCGCTGGAATCCGCTGTAGAAGGAAGTCAATGCTTGAAATCGAAGACCAAGGCCGGGTGCGGCTGCTCACCCTCAACCGTCCCGACGCCCTGAACGCGTTTAGCGAGGCCCTGTACGACGCCACTGCTCAAGCCCTGATCGATGCGGCCGCCGACCCCGATGTGGCCGTTGTGGTGTTGACAGGGGCCGGACGGGCGTTCTGCGCCGGCACCGACTTGGTGGAGATGGGGGCCCGCAATCCCGGCGGAGCTGGCGTCGAGCCCGGCGTCCACGGGTTTCCCGGGCTGATCGACCAGATGGACTCCTTTCCCAAGCCGTTCATCGTCGCGGTGAACGGACTGGCCCTCGGAGTGGGGGCCACCATGCTGGGCTTTGCCGATCTGGCCTTCATGTCGTCGGAAGCCCGGCTGCGGTGCCCATTCTCCAGCCTGGGCGTCGCCCCCGAGGCCGCCAGCAGCTACACCTTCCCGCTGTTGCTGGGCCGCCAGCAGGCCATGTGGACCCTGCTCAGCGCGGAGTGGGTCAGCGCCGAGGAGGCCGAGGACATGGGCCTGGTGTGGAAAGTGTGCCCTCCCGAAGAGCTAATGGACACGACGATGGCCCACGCCCAGAAACTGGCCGCACTGCCGGTGTCGTCGCTGATGGAGTCGAAGGTGCTCATAACTCACGGCTGGCATGACGGAGTGGCCGCCGCCCGAGAGCGGGAGAACGCCGCCTTCTCCCGCTTGATGGGAGCGCCAGCCAACGTCGAGGCCATCGCCGCCTTCATGGAGAAGCGCCCTCCCGACTTCACCGGCATGTAGGCACGGTTTCGGCGATTGATCAGGCTGCGCCTACCATCCTCCAAGCGCGCACGCCGACGGGAGGACAAATGGACATGGCTGATGCTGTCATGACGAAGTTGGCTGCAAAAGGGAGAGCAAATGGCTGAGACCGACGTGCTGGGACTCTGGAAGATCGCCGAGGCCGATCCCGAGCGCCTCGCGGTGGTGGACCCCGCCTACAACGAGATCACCTACCGGGAACTGGCCGAGCTGACCAACCGCATCGTGTACGGACTGCGGGCTGCCGGTCTGGGGGTAGGCGATCAGGTGACCACCGTGCTGCCCAACGGCATCGAGCAAACGGCGGTCTCCTTGGCCGCCTACCAGGGGGGCTTCTACCTCACCACCGTGAACTGGCACCTAGCCGGCCCGGAGATCGCCTACATCGTCAACGACAGCGAGACCAAGGCGTTCATCGTCCATGAAGACTTTGCCGAACAGGCCACCAGGGTGTTGGTGGAAAGCGATGTGCCTGCCGCCAACCGGTTCTCGGTGGGCAGCATCGACGGCTTCCGCCCGCTGTCTGAGCTGATCGACCCCCAGCCGTCCAGCAGGCCCGACGACCTCACCACCGGCTCATTCATGTTCTACACCTCAGGCACCACCGGTCGGCCCAAAGGCGTGCGGCGGGCCTTGCCCGGCGTCCACCCCGACGAGGCCGCGGCGGGCTCCGGCGGACTGTTCATGCTGCTGGGCATCATGCCCCACGCCGACAATGTCCACATCACCCAGGCCCCGCTCTACCACACCGCGGTCAACATCTGGACCACCACCTCGCTGCACATGGGGCATCCCGCGGTGCTCATGGGCCGCTGGACCGCCGAGGGGGCGCTGGAGCGCATCGACCGCTACAAGGTCACCCAGAGCCACATGGTCCCCACCATGTTCCACCGCCTGCTCCAACTCCCCGATGAGGTGAAGGAGCGCTACGACGTGTCGTCGTTGCGGCGCATGATCCATGCCGCCGCCCCCTGTCCGGTGGAAACCAAGCAGAAGATGCTCGACTGGTGGGGCGACTGCATCTGGGAGTACTACGCGGCCACTGAGGGCGGCGGCACCTACATCCCGCCCGACGAGTGGCGCCAGTATCCCGGAACGGTGGGCCGCCCCTGGCCGGGGTCGGAGGTCATCGTGGTGGACGAGGACGGAAACCGCTTGCCCCCCGACGCCAGCGGGACCATCTACATGAAGATGCCCGACGGAGCCACCTTCGAGTACTACAAGGACAAGGAGAAGACCGACAAGGCCCGCTTGGGCACCGAGTTCTTCACCGTGGGCGACGTGGGCTACTTCAACGAGGACGGCTATCTGTTCCTCAACGACCGCTCCAACGACATGATCATCGTGGGCGGGATGAACATCTACCCTGCCGAGATCGAGGGGGCGCTGCTCCAGAGCCCGCTGGTAGGCGACGCCGCGGTATTCGGCATACCCAACGAGGACACCGGCGAGGAGATCAAAGCGGTGATCGAACCCGCCTCCGGGGTGGCCCCCGACGACGACACCAGGGGAGCCATCATGGCGTTCCTCAGGGATAAGATCGCCAAGCAGAAGTGGCCCCGCTCCATCGACTTCACCGACGAGATGCCCCGCGACCCCAACGGCAAGTTATACAAACGCCGCTTGCGGGATCCCTACTGGGAGGGCAAGACCCGCGCCATCTAGGCGGTGGACGGGGTAAGCGCAGGGCTTGTTGAGATGATGGCCCGCCTGTTCAATCCCGAGTTGGCCACAGCTTTGGACCGGCAGATCCCGCTGCGCCAGGAAATCCGCTCCGAAGAGGGGCGCGCCGAGGCCGCCGCTCTCCGGGAGTCGCCATCTCCGACGCCATGACCAATGCGCTGATGATCCAGGGGACGGCTTCGGGCATCGGCAAGTCCCTGATGGTTGCGGGGTTGTGTCGTCTGCTGGCCCGCTCCGGGGTCAGTGTCGCCCCGTTCAAGCCGCAAAACATGAGCAACGCTTCGGCCGCTTGCCCCTCTGGGGGCGAAATCGGAAGGGCCCAGGCGCTGCAAGCGTTCGCATGCGGATTGGAGCCTACGGTCGATATGAATCCGGTATTGCTCAAGCCCGAAGGCGATCGTAGGGCCCAACTCGTGGTCTCAGGACAGGTCCGGGGAACGCTGCTGGCCAATCGATTCCGCCAAGACCGGGAAGGACTGTTGCCCGAAGTGCTGGCCGCCTTCCACCGATTGGGCCAGGCATACGAATTCGTACTGATCGAAGGAGCGGGTTCGCCGGCAGAGCCCAACTTGAGGCAAGGCGACATTGCCAACATGGGCTTCGCCCAGCCCGCGAATGTGCCGGTATGGCTGATGGGCGATATCGACCGAGGAGGCGTGTTCGCTTCCCTGCTCGGCACAGTGGACGCGCTCGATGAGCCGGATCGTCGACTGGTGGAGGCTCTGGTTGTCAATCGTTTCCGAGGAGATCCGTCACTGCTCGGGGATGCCTGCGAATGGCTGGAAAAGCGGGTCCAGCGACCGCTGCTGGGTTTCGTGCCCTACATCTTCGATCTGGCGTTGCCCGAAGAAGACGCGCCGTATTCGTTTCGAGAGGGTCGCGGCAGAAGGCAGCAGGAAGGTGGTCCCGCTGAGCTGCGGGTAGGAGGCATCCACTATCCCCGGGCCAGCAACACCGCTGATCTGGATCCGATTGCCGCCGATCCGAGAATTGACTTTTGCTGGTTGGTTGATCCCGGCTCTCTTACCGGGCTCGACCTGGTGGTGCTGCCCGGGTCCAAAGCAGTGGCTGCCGATTTGTCATGGCTCCGCCAACGCGGCTGGGTTGAGGCTCTGGAACGCCATGTGCGCTACGGCGGCCGCGTGCTCGGACTGTGCGGGGGGCTGCAAATGCTCGGCGAGCGCATCCTCGATCCCCTTGGAATCGAGGGGCCGGTGGAGACCCCAGGGCTAGGCTGGCTGCCGGTGGAAGCCGAGCTCAAGCCGGAGAAGATGGTCCGCACCATCGCCGGGCGAGCTCGGTGGCCGAGTGAGCTGGATTTTTCCGGCTATGAGATCCGCCACGGCGAGAGTCCGCAGGATCCGATGCTCTATCCCTTTATTGCCCGGTCGGCAGACGGTCGGGTGATGGGCACATATGTGCATGGGCTGTTCGATCAGGCTGAATACCGCCACTCGGTGCTGGAGGAGTGGTTGGGGTGGAAAGCGGATCCGGGCGAGGATTTGCAGGAACGCTGGCAGAAAGATCTCGATCGGCTGGCCGACGCCCTTCGCGACAACCTCGATCTGTCTTTGCTCGAAGAACGGGTTGGCACGCTGGCCTGAGCCTGCCGCCCGGATCTCCTGCTATTTGATGGCCACTGGGTTGACCGGTGACCCCAGGCCGCCAACGAACGGCTGGGGAGAGGCTTCCAGGAAGAAGTCGTACTGGCCGTCGGCCGCGCAGTCGGCGGCAAGCTCCTCCAAGTCCCAGTTCTGTCCCTGGGTGAGGCCCATGTCCACCAGGTTGAGGCAGTGAATGGCGATGATCGCCCCCTCGAAGGCCGGGTCGTAGGGCAGCACCTCGAACACGATGTTGTCGGTGGCCACCGCGGCGATGTTGTGGTCGTAGAACCACTCGCAGGCGGTCACACCGATGCCGGCAGAGCGCACCACTCCCAACTCGGGGATGGGCTCGCCGTAGTAGCTGTCCAGGTCGCCGGCTTTGGCGTAGGCGAAAAGCCCGGTGCGCACCAGGATGATGTCGCCGGTGCGGATCTCGACGCCTTGGGCCTCAGCCGCGTTGGTCAGGTCGTCGTAGCCGATGGCGTGGCCCGGCTCCAGCACGTCCACTCCGTGGAGCTTGGCTATGTCGAGCAGCACCCCTCGTCCCGTGAGGCTCTTGACCTGCTCGATTCCGCACACCGACGCACCCCATTCGGTGATGGTGGAGGCGTCGTGGCCGTTGTAGAGCTTGCCCCGGTACATGGCATGGCAGAGCCCATCCCAGTGGGTGGCGCATTGCAAGCCCATGGTGCCCACGTCGTCGCTGGTGTGGAACATGTCGGGGTCGCCCATCATGCCGTGATTGAGCGACACCATCGTCTTCAGCGGGTTGACCCGGCCGGGGATGACTCCGGTCTGGAGGCCGTCTTTGTGCAGGGGATAGGCCAGCGAGATGCGCTTGCCGGTGCGGATGCACTGGGCCGCCTCTTTCACCACCTCGTCGGTGAGGAAGTTGAGCGTGCCGATCTGGTCGTCTTCGCCCCAGCGTCCCCAATTGTTGATGCGGGCGGCGATATCCAAGACTGCTTGTGGGTATGGCATGGCCGTGAACACTACTCTTAGCCATCGCTGTCTGATCGACTAGAACTTCGCCATGGGATGTCTCGATGGACGGGTAGCGATCGTGACCGGGGCGGCCCGGGGACAAGGCGAGGCCGAGGCCCGGAAGTTTGTCGCCGAAGGCGCGTTCGTGGTGATGGGCGATGTGCTCGACGAGGCGGGGGAGGCAGTGGCCGCCGAGTTGGGCGAACATACCGTGTATCTCCACCACGACGTGTCCTCGCCCGAGGATTGGGCCCGGGTAGTGGCCGCCGCGGTGGAGCAGGGGCCGCTGCGGGCGCTGGTGAACAACGCCGCCATTCACTGGACCGCCCCCATTGCCGACGAGACCCCCGAGAGCCTGCGTCGCATTTGGGAGGTGAACTACCTGGGCACGTTCCTGGGCATCCAGAGCGTGGCCGACCCCATGGCCGAGGCCGGCGGCGGGGGGATCGTCAACATTTCGTCTATTGCTGGCATGGAGGGAATCGCCCACCACTCGGCCTACGGGGGCACCAAGTGGGCGGTGCGGGGATTGACCAAGGTGGCGGCTATCGAATTGGGACCCAGGGGAATCAGGGTGAACTCAATCCATCCCGGCCCGATAGAGACCGCCATGTTGTCGGCCGACCGCCACGGCCGACCCGAGCTGTTCGGCCATGTGCCGTTGCGCCGGGCCGGGGTGGCCTCCGAGGTAGCCGATCTGGCCTGCTATCTGGTGTCGGAAGCATCGTCGTACCAGACTGGCCACGAGTACATCATTGACGGGGGCTCCACTGCGGGCATCCCGATGCGAGGGTAGGCATCATGACCGTTGAGGGATTCGACCACTTGGCCATCACCGTGGCCGACGTGGAGGCCACCGTGGCCTTCTATGGAGAAGTGCTGGGGGCTGAGCCCATGTATCTGGAGGAGTTCCGGGCCGGCAAGATGCCGATCGTGATGATGCAGGTGGGGGCCAACCGCATCAACGTTCATCCCGGTGCCGCCCCCGCCTCTCCCCATGCCCGCCTGCCCACCCCAGGGTCGGTAGACCTGTGCTTCCGCTGGGGCGACACCATCGCCGCCGCCCAGGCCCATCTAGCCGAACACGGCATCGAGGTTGTCGAGGGTCCCGCCCCCCGCCCGGCTAGCAACGGAGAACGAGGCCAATCCGTCTACTTCAGCGACCCCGACGGCAACCTCCTAGAGCTCCTTACCATCAAGGGCTGAAGGGCTTCCATCACTGGCAGCGGAGGCCTCATCTACGAGACTCGTGTTGCCAGTGATGGATCTTCGGTGCATCAGAACCGAGGTGGCCGACGAGTACGGCGAAATCGTGAGCATCAGAAGTGATGATGCCGTCGCCAATCTGGACGGCGAGAACCACCAGGTGTGCGTCTACGACATCTGCGGTACCCGAATTGCTTAATATCTTCCCGACTGCACCTGCGTCGGCGCGGTCGAATGGGTGGATATCCAACGTTGCGAGAAACTGCGCCAGTCGAGCCTGCCGTCGTCCATCACGCCAGACTTGCGCCACAACTGGTGCGGTCGTCCGCAGGACTTCATCTGTTCTGACAGCCGCAGCAAGAAAGGAGCGCGCGGCACGTTCTTCACGGTCGACCGCGATCAGCAGCCCAGCGTCGAGGATCACTGCTTGAAATAGCGATTCAGCATCGACGAGATTTCCCTCTCGTCAAGGGGGCCAGCCTCTTCATCCCATGCTTCGACAAAAGACCGAAGCGCTTGACGTCGCTGGCTTTCACGGGCGAGCAGACGAATGCCCTGTCGGATTGCGCTCGATCGCCCTCCGAACTCTGGAGCGAGTTCCGCGAGCAGCTGCGTATCGTCGTCGCTGAGGCGAACCGTGGTTGTTCTGCTCACGTTCACCAACGTAGCACGGCAGTGCTACAGAGTGGAAGGACGATTGAGGGACCACCCGGTGCTGGCAATCTCTCGCAAAGAGGCCACATCTAACTTTCGGTCGTGACACCACCACCATGCGTAGCTGCGGCAGGCGGCATCGACTAGGTCGTAAGCGTCGGTGGCTTGCCTGAGATGATGGACAGAGAGAAATGCCTCGGAGTGGGCGTAGACGATCACTCCGAGATCCCAGCGGTCTTGATCGGTGCTGGCCCATTCCCATGCATGGGCGTAGGTGGCCGCTGCGAGACCCCTCGCCGCCGGAATGACAGTCTCGTTCCAGTCGCGCAGCGCCGCAGCCACTTGATCGGTCTCGGCAAGGGTCGGATCGGGCAGATTTGGGTTGTCACGTGCGGCGAGGTAGGCGTGCAGATTGGCGGTGTATTCGTCCTGGTTCAACAGCGCAGTCTCAAGGGCAGTGCACAAGTTGCCCCGGGCCGAGGCCAGGGCAGGGGGAGCGTCAGGAGGCGGCCATACCACCGGGACTGGTGCAGCATGGGCCAATCCGAGGCCAGTAGAGCTGTATGCGGAGGCATGGTGGGCGAATTCCATCACTGCGTGGCTGGCGTAGTGCATCCCTGATGGCCAGGGCGGTCCGCTTTTGCAGGCTTCTGACAGCGGGACGCTGTGATTGTACAGAATCTGATCTGGCGCTTCCGGCATGTCAGGGTCGTTGGCACACTCGTCAAGGGCCATGTCCCAAAGAATTGGATAGGCACTGCGACACATCTCGTCGTGTTCAAAAGAGAATGACAATCTGCCGACCATCTCTCCTAGCAGTTCGCCGGCCAAGGCCACGCTGAGATTGTCGCCCATCGATCCAGACTCGAGGGGGAGGGAAGCCTTCGGGTCGCAGACCGGAGGAAGACAGTCAGACCCTTGACTTGTGAGTGTCAGCATCTTGTCGCAGGCATCGGCGATTTTGTCGGGCCATTCGGTTCGGCTGTAGTCGGCGAATGAAGCTGAGGCTGCATCCTTCGTAGCCTCGACCAACCACTTGGGCCGAGATGGCGAGTCAAACGTCGGGAGGATTCTCGGTGCGGACTTGATCATGCCCTCACCCTAAACAGGGGGTGTGACAGTTTCAGTTAGAGCAGCCTCAGCAGCCACCCCACCGTCTCACAGGGGTCGCAGCCGCGATCTCAAGGCTATTTCGAAGTTCTCCCTGCTGACGGTTTCGGCTGCTTGGAGGCGTTTGTTGGAGTCCTCCAGAGTGAGAACTTCCCAGTGGGCTTGGGCTAGCTCAAGAGTTCCAGCGTAAGCGCGTTCTAGACGGGCGACTAACCAGATGATGTCGCCCTCGTTGAGATCGTGGCTGGGTTGGGGGCTAGGACCGCCAACGGCATCGAAGAATGGTCGATCTACAGCTACGGCAAGTTTGGCCCCCCATCGTCGGACTGTCGGGGCCTTGATCTGGAGTTGCGGCATGAGGCGTTTGGCGCTGGAGGATCGCCAGTCGGGTCGACGGTTGGCTGAAGGGAACGGAGGGGGCTCCTGGAGGTCGTCGCGTAGGGCTTTGAATTCGGTCTCCATCCCCTGACCTGAGAAATAGACGGCTTGAATTTCTAGGCCATGCCATCTCAGATTGTCTCCCTGTTGATGGGCGACAATCATGTCTATCTTGCCGGCTGGTCTGGCTGGAACGGACAAACTGGATGTTCAGCTTCAGATTCGCCCAGCGCGTGCTCGGCGTAAGTCTTTCTCTGCCTTGCATTGAGTGATGTGAACTCCTGTCCATACCACTCTGCAATGCCGTATCGCGTCCTGGCGTTGTCGGGCATCTTGTTGGCTAGACGAAGACAGCTCGTCGGGTGATGACGAGTTCGGAGATGTGGGCGTGGTGGGTGTTCTTCATGACAACTTCGACGGCGTGGAATCCGTACTCTGCAATGAGTTCAGCGATCTCTGGTGAGCGGTCGTAGGTCATCAGAAAGTCGACCGGGGTTTGCGCCAGGATCTTGAAGAGTCGTCGGTGGTCTATCTGGTTGTGGCTGTAGAGACGCCTGCCGGCTCGTTTACCGCCAGCAGTGTAGGGAGGGTCAATGAAGGCGACCGTACCGGTAATCTCGGCAATGACCTCTAGGAGGTCGAGCCCATCAGCTTCACAGAAGTTGATCTGTTGCGCGTGGGCCTCGATGTTCCGCAATCGGTGGATGATGGTGTCGGGATACCAACGAGAGGCAAGTCCCTTGTTGTTCTCACCCGACTTTGTTAGGGCAGCCCCGGGGGCGAGGATGCCGCCGCGCCGGGTCCGGTTGAGGACCAAGGTGCGGAATCCATGCTCGAGCAGGCTTCGGGGGGCTTGGTCAGCCAGAGCAGAAACAGACTCGCGTGTCGGTTCGAACTCAGAGACGAGGTGAGACAACTCGGCGTTGTGGCGTAGCGCCGCGTGCCAGAACGCAGCCACATCGTGGTCTAGTTCGGCCATAAAGCACTGCTCGACCAGGTCTTCACACACTGCCGTGAGAGCCACTATGCCTCCGCCGCAGAATGGCTCAATGAGCCTTCTTGGTCTGGGTTGCATGGGCGCGAGCCAGGCCCGGATATGGGGAATGAGCCAGGTCTTGCCGCCTGGGTATCGCAGTGGTGAGCGCTGAGGAACCGAGGCGACGTTGACTGCCGGGATGGGGGAGACAGGGAAGTCTGGGCCGAAGTCAGGCACGGACGATTTGGTCTCAGTCGGCTCTCTTTGCGCCATCATGGCGTTCGCGGCCTTGGATGAGTCGCCCTTCGCCTTTGCACTGCTAACCAGCATGTCACGAGCGCGATCCTCGTCGGTGGACCTATCAGCGGCGGCGAGCGCAAGGCCACGACGCTTTGGCGTCATCGCTGGAATCTGCATTTGCCCGATCCTCGGTTTCTCGTTCATCACCTGAGAGTAAGGATGGGTGTGACAGTTTCTGGACAGCTCGTCAGTCGGGCGGGCAGACCCCGATGACCTCGCCGTTCACCCAGGCCCAGAAGCCATCGGGTTCAGTGGACCACTGGGAGAAGGCTGCGGAGATTTCCTTGAGTTCATCGCGGGTGGCGAATCCGTGACCTACCGCGTGGTCGGCGAAATCGCTTTCGATCACCCGTACCGCCCACATCTCGCCCCACACCGTTCGTCCCTCTTGGTCAGCGTGGGCGGTGGTGCTGGCGGTGGCCTCGATATCGGTGAAGCCGGCTTCTATTGCCCAAGACAGCAGATAGCGTCCGGCGTCAGCTTCCCCGCCGTTGGCCGAGGCCACTTGGTGGTAGAGGCGTCGCCAGCGCTCGATGGCCGGGAACACCGGGGCATGCATCATGGTCTCGTAATCGGAATCCCGCACCGCCACCAGCCCGCCGGGCCGCAGCACCCGCCGGGCCTCCCGCAGCGCCCCCACCGGATCGGAGAGGTGCTGGAGCACCTGATGGGCGTACACCACATCGAAGCTGGCATCGTCCCACGGCAACTCGTAGACCGAGCCGACCTCGAACGATGCGTTGGTCAGGCCACAGTCGTCAGCGTGGGCCCGGGCCGCGTCCACCACGTCGGCCGACAGGTCCAGGCCCACCACCCGGCCAGCGCGGCGAGCCAGGCCAGCAGTGATGGTGCCCGATCCGCACCCGATGTCGAGCACTTCGGCATCGGGCCGCAGTCGTGGCAGCAAGAAGGCGGCACATGACTCCGCGGTGCGCCGGGAGTGCCATCCCACGATTACCTGATGGTAACCGTGGGTGTAAGTCTCGCCCTCGGGCTGTTGCTCAGCCAACGGGTTCGGGAGTCAAGAACGCGTCAAGGCGGTCGGGTCCATTGGCCCAGAACACCGGGGTCTTCTTGCGGACGCTGCCGGGGGCCAGCTCCGCGGTTGCCACCCGCTCCAAGAACACCTCCAAGGCCACCCGGCCCTCGAGGCGGGCCAAGCTGGCTCCGGGGCAGATGTGGGGCCGCCGCCGAAGGCAATGTGGTCTTTGGGGCGCTCCCGGTCAAGCCGGAACTCGTCGGGATCGTCGAAGTAGTCCTCATCCCGGTTGGCCGACGACACGCCGAACACGATCTTGTCGCCGCGGCTCATGGGAGCGCCGAACACATCGGTGTCGGCGGTGCAGTCCCGGATGAGCATGTGGGCAGGGGAGTCGATGCGGAGCGACTCCTCTTCGGGAACCACCACGCCGGGGTCGCGGAAGCTGGACACAAAGGTCTCGACGTCTCTGGTGGCGGCCAGCACATGGTCGAACTTGGTGAGATACCACCCGGTGGGGGTGCGGGCCACCGGGCACTCGGACCGCAACTCGGCCAGTTCGTCGATGGGCACCTCCTCAGGATAGGCGAACGGGTCAAACGCCGTGTCCTCTTCGGTGCTGGCAGACGTCAAGCTCATAGCTCCAATGGTGCCACGTTGCCGCTCGTTGTGCGGCTTCGCTCACGCGGCGGCAAACACCGCGATGCGGGTCCACTGGTCGGGATCGGCCTCGTCTGCCTCCTCGTAAATCGGCCGCAAGTCGAATCTCAGCCCGGTGATGAGCCCCTCCGACTGTCGCTCCTCGAGCCAGTCGCCAAAACCGGCTTCGTCAAAGTGGGCCGAGTTGATCCCGAGTGCGAAGCGGGCTCCGGGCCGGGCCACCCGCAGCAATTCAGAGATCGTCTCAGAACCGAAGATCCCATGGGTGAACGCTCCCGCGCTCACGATGCCGGCGTAGGCGTGGTCGACCAGCTCCGTTGAATCGGTGAGGTCGGCCTCAAAGAGCAGTCGGTATAGGGGGCGGCCACCATGGGTCTTGGCTTTGGCTTCGGCCAGCATCTCCGGCGAGAGATCGATGCCGTCGATGAATGCCACCCCCGCCTCGGCCAACTGGGCGCCCACGAGCCCGGTTCCGCAGCCCACATCAAGGACCGGCTGGTCGAGCTGGGCGAAGCCGCCGCAGAAGACCTCGGCCACCTGCTGGGGATACACGTATCTGCTGTCGACGACGAATTCAGATTCGTAGGTCTCAGCCCAATCCGCGTACAGCTCGCGATTGGCCTCCGGCCCCTTGGTCGCATAGGCCTTTTCGAGCGCGAGCTCTGTGGACGACTTTCTGCTCACGGCTCCCATGGTGTCACGTAGGCCATGCAGCATTGGTAACACCTTGACATCAACAAAAGCAGACATCAAGATGTACACATGAGGACGACGCTGACCCTAGACGATGACGTGGCCGATGCGCTAAAGGAGCGGGCCCGGCTGCTCGAACAGCCGTTCAAGCAGGTGGTCAACGAGATTCTGAGGAAAGGACTGGGGCCTGAGAGAGCGACGCCGTCTGAGCCGTTCCGGGTTCAACCGCTCAATTGCGGGTTGCAGCCGGGCGTTGATCCCCTCCGGCTCAACCAGCTCAACGACGAGCTCGAAGCAGAGGCTTTCCTGCAGAAGGAAGCCCGTGTGGAGAGCCAAGGGCGTCAAGTGGCGTCTGACCGGTGATCGTCCCCGACGTCAACCTGCTGGTCTACGCCTACAACGAGGATGCGCCATTCCACCAGGAGGCCCGCGACTGGTGGGAGGAAATGGCCAACGGGACTGAGCGAGTCGGGCTTCCTTGGGTGGTGGCTGCGGGATTCGTTCGGATCGTCACCCAACACCGAACGGCGATTCGACCGGTCTCCCCAGAACGGGCGGTCGATTTGGTTGGGGAATGGTTCAGCTTGCCCCAAGTAACCCCGCTTAACCCCGGTGCCCAGCATCTGGCCATATTCCGCCAGCTCGTTGTGGCTGCCGGTGTCGGAGGAAACCTCGTCACCGACGCCCACATTGCCGCACTCGCCATCGAGCATCAGGCCGAGGTTCATTCCAACGATTCCGACTTCGCCAGGTTCCCCGGACTGCGCTGGCGGAATCCGCTGTAAGGAGGGGCCCGGTGTCGAGGCGGTCGCAAGCGACGGAGTTCCCGCCGCGGATACTCCGGCCCCTGCCCCGGTAGTGTGCCCGGCGATGGAGTTGGTGATTGGCTCGGTGTTCGACAACGCGGCGGCGACGGTGCCGTCCCGCCCCGCGGTGACGCGGGGGGAGAAGTCGCTCACCTATGGGGAGCTGCACCGACAGGCCAACCAGATGGGCCACGTGCTGGCCGGGCTCGGCGTGGGTCGAGGCGACCGGGTGGTCACCTGGAGCGACAACAACCTGGAATCAGTAGCCCTGTTTGTGGCATTGGCCCGAGCCGGGACGGTGTTCGCCCCGGCCAACGCCCGGCTGTCGCCCGATGAGGCGACCGAGATGGTGGGGCTGGCCCGGCCCCGGCTGCTGGTGGCCGATTCCGGCCATGCCGAGGCCGGCCAGTCGGTGGCCGAGGCGATGGGAGTCCCATTGCTCCGCCTGGGCGGGACCGGGCCGGGGCTTGATTTGGTTACAGAAGCTGCCTCCGCATCGGAATCGGCGCTGCCCTCGGCAGGCGTGGAGGAAACCGACCATCATGTGGTGTTCTTCACCAGCGGGAGCACCGGGCGCTCCAAGGGCGTGGTGCTGTCGCACCGGTGCAATTGGCTCCGCACCCGCACTCCGGCGCTGCTCGAGCCCCGCGACGCCACGGTGTGCATGTTCCCGATGTTCCACATGGGGGCGTGGACCATCGCCCTTCAGGCCTGGCAGGCCCGCGGGCTGGTGGTGTTCACCGACCGGGCCGACGCCGATGTGCTGATCGACGCAGTCCAGGTTCACCAAGCGGCCTACATGAACTGCATCCCCGCGGTGTGGCGCCGGGTGCTGGACGCTGATCGGCACGAAGGTCTCTCCTCGCTGCGGTTCGCCACCTCGGGAACCTCGGCCACCCCGCCCGAGCTGCTGGCCGACTTGAAGGCTGCGTTCCCCAATGCCCATCGACGGGTGTTCTACGGCTCCACCGAAGCCGGGTCGGTCACCATGCTGGACGATGTCGACATGGAGTTCCGGCCGGGAAGCTGTGGCCAGGCCCACACCGGGGCCGAGGTGCGCCTCGATCAGGGAGAGCTCCAGACCCGTTCACCGTTCATGTTCGACGGCTACTTCGACAATCCCGAAGCCACCGCCGAGGCGTTCACCGACGATGGTTGGTTCCGCACTGGCGATCTGGCCGAGGTGGATGCCGATGGCTTCTATTCCATCGTCGGGCGGGTGAAGGACGTGGTCCGTACTGGCGGGGAAACGGTGTCGCCTGCCGAGGTGGAGGGCCACCTGGCCGATTTCCCTGGGGCGGCTGAAGTCGCAGTGGTGGGAATCCCCGACGACCGCTGGGGCGAGGTGGTGTGCGCCGTGTTCGTGCTGGCTCCAGGCGCTGCCCTGCCCAGCACCGATGCGGTACACGCCCATCTGAACGACCGGCTGGCCCGGTTCAAGCACCCCCGCCGGATCGAGGCCATGGACGCCATCCCCCGTACCCCCGCCACCGGCCAAGTCCGCCGCCGCGAGGTGCTGGAGGCGATTTTGTCTGCTGGCAGTTAGTGGCTTTCGGAACTGACGGCGGTGCTGGCCGAGAGCAGTGCTACGATGAGTGTTGCCTTTTGGTGCTGTTCCAAGAGGAAGTCAGGCGCTCCGGTGTGCGGCTGTGGGGTGGTGTCAGTTGCGGCAGGTTTGGAGCCGGTCGAGTTCGGCGTAGACGGCCTGCCAGAGCGTGTTGGGGCCGCTGCCCTGCCAGTTGGGGGTTTGGCGGTCGGGCCGGGCTTTGATCTGCGCGACGGTGTAGTCGTCCTCGCCCAGCATGGTCCGGTACGCGCGGGTGAACGTCTCCAGCAGGTCGGGGCGGCCGCCGTTCCACTGGTCCTGGGTCTTGGAGCGGACCTTGGCGAGCAGATCGGTGTCGTCGGTGGCGCACGCCGTAGCGCCGCCGCCGAGGCTGCCTCCCTCCCGGCCGTTGTCGCCCGGCCCCAGCGCGCCGCCGCTGTCGGTGGCGTCGGTGTCGTCGGTGGCGTAGGTGTCGTCGCTGGCTTCGGTGTCGTCGGTGGCGTAGGTGTCGTCGCTGTCGAGCACGTCGTGCGGGTCGAACACCCGGCCGGTCACGTCGAACCTGGGGATCGAGGACCACAGCGTTCCGGCCCGCTCGTAGGCGGCGATGTAGGGGTCGGAGAAGCCGCGGCTGAACCAGTGCCGTATCACGAACCAGTCGCCGGGCTGCGCGTCGTCCGACGCGGTGACGGTGATGGTGTGGGTCTGGTCCCAGTTGGCCCGGGTGATGTCGAGCCGGGCCGGCTCGACGGCGACCGAGCCGGCCACCTCGGCGCGCTCGACGCCGATCCACACCGTCAGGGTCTGGCCCTCAGCGGGCCGCTGCGGCACGGTGATGGTGTAGGTGTCTCCCGACGGGTCGCCGCCCACCGGCGCCAACGTGCGCGCCTTCGGCGTCCATGAGACGTGCTTGTGCAACGCCGCCCCGTCGTGGTTGTGGTCGCTGTGGGTGTGGGCGGCGTGGGCGCCTGTGGCGTGGGTGTGGGTCATCGGCAGCGTTACGTTGCTGGACGTGTGGGTGTGGGTGCCGTGGCCGTCGTGGGCGTGGGTCACCGGCAGTTCCACGCCGCCGCCCGTGCCGTGGGTGTGGGTGCCGTGGCCGTCGTGGGCGTGGGTCACTGGCAGGGTGATGCTGCCGGTGCTGCCGTGGGTGTGGACGCCCGTGCCGCTGTGACTGTGAGAGTGGCTGTTGTCGCTGCCCAGGTGGGTGTGGGTGCCGTAGTTGTTGTGGTTGTGGGTGTGCGGGTAGGTGAACGACACGCCGGCGCTGCCGTTGCTGTAGGTGTGGGTATGGCTGCCCAAGTCGCCGTGGTCGTGAGTGCCCGTGTGCCCGGCCCGGTTCGCTATCGGGTGGCTGCTGTGGAGCCCGAACCCATCGTGTTCGTGGGTCGTGGTCACGGCGTTGTGGCTGTGGCTGTGGCCGTGGGTGTGGAGCGTCTGTACGTGGGTCAGCCTGTGCCCGATAAACGCGTTGTGGTGGGCGCCGCTGTGCGTGAGAGCGCCGTCGCCCGCGTGGTGGTGGTGGCCGTCGTCGGCGGCGGGGTGCGAGTGGTCGTGGTGGGTGCGTATATCACCCCACTTTCCGTGGTGGGTGTGCTCCTCGTCGGCGGCAGGGTGCGAGTGGTTCTGCCGCGTCCTGTGGTTGTGGCTGTCGCGGGGGTGGTTGTGGGGGCCGCGGTCGTTGTGGTCCCACTGGTGCTGGTGCCACAGCTCATGCACCACCACCTCGTCGGCGTTCATCGCCCCCGCGGACACATCAACCCGATCAGACGAGAACGCCCCCGCCCCAGCCGCCACCGCGATGCCCAGCCCCAACGTCGCCACCGCAGCCACAATACGAAAACCTGTTTTTTGCACGCGGGCATTCTAAAGATGTGGGGGGGGGGGGGGGCAAGCCCCAGGTCGCAGCCCTGAGCTAGTACTCTTCGTTGGGATTGACGATTCCCTCGAGGGGCTGGCCGGCCAGGCGGCGTTGGAGGTTTTCGGCGAAGGGGGCGATCAGCAGATCCCAGGATTCGGGCATGCACCAGGACACGTGGGCACTGAGCCGGACCCTGGGATGGTCATAGAGCCAATGGCCTTCGGGCAGGGGTTCGGGCTCCACCGTGTCCAGTGATGCTCGGGCGATGTGACCGCTGTCCAGCGCGGCCCGCAGGGCACCCTGGTCGATGAGGTCGCCTCGGGCGATGTTGATGATATGGACCCCTGGCTTGGTGGCGGCCAGGGCATCAGCATCCAGCAGATGGCGAGTGGCCGCGGTGGCCGGCGCGGCCACCACGAGATGGTCGGAGCGGCCCAGCAATTCAGCCAGCGAGTTGACGATCTCAATCCCCTCCAATGGGGCAGGTGCCGCGGTGCGGCGAATAGCGAGCACTGTCATGTCGAAGGCCAGGGCCCGGCGGGCCACTGCGGTGCCGATCCCGCCCAGACCTATGAGACCCAGCGTCTTTCCGTAGAGGGCGCCCAGATCGGCGGTGAACCACTGCTCGGGCGGACTGCTAAGCCACACGTTGGGCAGGTCCTTCTCAAAGGCCAGCATCATGGCCAGGCACCATTCAGAGATGGCGATGGCCCCGGCTCCCCGCGAGCAGGTCATCACCCGGTCGCCCAGCAGCTCCAAAGGAAACCCGTCGATCCCGGTGCTGGTCACATGAACCCACTCCACGCCCCGGTCCAGCAGCCCAGCCAGGTTGGGGTAGTCCCGGGGGATGGTCAACAGCGCCTCGCCGGAGGCATCCTCGGGAATGTCGCCTTGGCGGGGCACGTACACGAATTCGACGTCTTGGAACTGGGCGATGATCGGGTCGAGCCGCCCGCCTTCCATGTGGTGTAGCACTCGCAAGGTGCGCAGCCTAGTGGTGTATCGCAGAGATGGCGACGGCTGAACGGATGCGGAATGGCGATGAGAAGATGCCTGAAGGTGGCCCTGTAATTCGAAATCTAAAGTTCCGAATTGCAGGGTTTAGGGATTAGAATCTGGTAATGATCCTACGCGAGATTGCTGGCCTCCTTCCGAAGTTGTTTCGGCAGTACCCGTTCGTGTCTGTGACCGGGCCGCGCCAATCAGGCAAGACGACGCTGTGCAAGGCCGTCTTTACCGATCCAGGGGTCAAATACGTCAGCTTGGACGGGTTGGATGTCCGCGATCGGGCTGAGGACGACCCTAGGGGCTTTTTGCGCGACATCGGCACTCCGGCAATCATCGACGAAGTGCAGCACGTGCCGTCCTTGTTCCCGTATCTCAAGGAATCAGCCGACTCCAGTGGTGCCAACGGCCAGTACGTGCTGAGCGGCAGCGAGAACTTCGATCTCAACGAGGCCGTTAGCGAGTCGCTTGCCGGTCGCGTCGCCCAGTTGCGGCTGCTGCCGTTCTCGCTCGAAGAACGCCGCAGAGCGGGTGGGGCCGCCTCGTTCCCCGACATTGCCTACGGAGGCTTCTACCCGCGAATCATCGATCAGCAGCTCGAGCCTCGCCAGGCGCTCGCCGATTATTTCGAGACCTATGTTGAGCGCGATGTGCGCCGGATGGGCGGCGTTGGCGATCTGCCGGCATTCAGGCAGTTCGCTGCGCTTTGCGCTGGCCGTGTTGGCAGCCTGCTGGACTTCACGTCGATTGGCGACGATGTCGGCGTGAGCCGCACGACCGTCCGGAACTGGCTCGCCGTGCTTGAGCGCAGCTACATCGTTTTTCTGCTCCAACCGTTCCACGCGAACATGCGCAAGCGGCTGGTGAAGACGCCAAAGATCTACTTCTACGATGTCGGACTCGCCAGCTATCTCCTGGGAATTCAGGAAGCCGACCAGATCGCGACCCATCCCCTTCGCGGCCAGCTGTTCGAGAACATCGTTGTCGCCGAGGCCGTGAAGCACTGCTGGAACAACGGCCGCCAGCCTCGGCTTAGCTTTTACCGGGAGTCTGGTGGGCTTGAGTGCGACCTCTTCTACGAAAGCGGGCGCGGCATCAACGCCATCGAGGCCAAGTCGGGCGCCACGGTTGCCTCTGGCTGGATGCGGCCGCTGAGCCGAGTCGCCGCCACTGTTCCCGCGATTACCGAGCGAACTGTCGTCTATGGCGGCAACCAAGCGCAGTCGCGGTCCGATGTCGAGGTTGTCCCGCTCAGCAGGTTCCCCGCAGCCCTGCGGCGGTTCGACACAGAGTCGGCTGTGCTGGTCGTCTGCGAGGGCGCTCCGGTCGTCGGTGCGGCCGTGCTCGCACTGTTCCCCAACGGCACGCGGCGCGCTGCTGCGACCGACCCCGGCGGAGTGGCTCGCCTCGAACTGCACTCCGACGATCAGCCGATGACCGTGTTCATCGCCGGACCGGGCCTCGGGGCCCACATTTCGACAGACTGGATCCCGGCATCGGGCGCGTTGAGGGCCGATCTGGAACCGCTCGGCGAGGGAGGGTCGGTGATCTTCGAAGACCAGACCGGCAACTTGCCTGGGATCGAAGGCCGGCTCAACCCCATTCTCGATGAGCAGGGGCGGACCTATCTGTACACGACCAACATCGCCGTCAACGGCAATCTCAGCTCCGGCGCCGTCCACTTTGCAATCGGCGGTGAGCCGCTTCGCCTCGAAGACGCCAACGGCAAGAGACGCGACCTGTGCATCGTCGCCATGCGCGGCCAATCGTCGCTGCTCGAGTACCGGACACCCGTCGAGGAAGACCGAGCGACACCGCGTAAGGTCGGGCCGTGAAATCTGAGGCTTTGTCCCACATTCGCATCTGCGACTTCACCGGACAGTTGGCCGGAGCGGGGGCCACCCGGTGGATGGCCGCATTCGGCGCCGAGATCATCCGGGTTGAAGACCCGGCGCGCCTCGGCAAGTGGGACGTGCTCCGGGGAACGTCCCCGTTCGTGGATGAGCGCCGGGGCCACGAGTTCGGCGGGTGCTTCAACAACCACAACGTGGAGAAGCTGGGCATCACCCTGAACCTCCGCACCGACAAGGGCAAGGAGCTCCTGACCCAGCTGATCGCCGAGTGCGACGCAGTCACCGAGAACTTCGCCGCCGGGGTGCTGGAGCGCCTCGGCTTCGGCTACGACCGCCTGCGGGAGATCAAGCCCGACATCCTGTACGTGTCCAACTGCGGATTCGGCCACGCCGGCCCCTATCGCAGGTACAAGACGTGGGGGCCGATCGTGCAGGCCTGTTGCGGCCTCACCTTCACCTCCGGGTTGCCCGACATGCCCTCGGCCGGTTGGGGCTACTCCTACATGGACCACCACGGAGGGAACTTCATGGCTATGGCCATCATGGCCGGGCTGATCCACCGCAGCCGCACCGGCGAGGGCCAGTGGATCGACATGTCCTGTACCGATGCCGGGGCCACCATGCTCGGCCCGGCGGTGTTGGACTACACCGTGAACGGGCGGCCACTGCGGCGCGACGGCATGCCCTATTCCAACCGCAGCCAGTTCCCGGCCATGGCCCCCCACGGCATCTACGAGGCCGATGGGCACGACGCCTGGCTGGCCCTGGCCGCCCGAGACGAGCGCGACTGGCATGCCATCGCCGAGCTCATGGGCATCGACGACCGTCGGTTCGACGACCTAGCTGGCCGGCTGGCCCATGAGGACGATCTGGACGACGCGGTGCGGGCTTGGACCTCGGGTCGGGATCGATTCGAGGCCGCCGCCGAGCTCCAAGCCGTCGGGGTGCCCGCCGCCGGGGTGGCCAAGCCGGCCGACCGGGTGGACAACGACCCCAACACCGAGGTCTGGGGTTTGTGGCCCACCGTCACCCACGGCGAGATGGGCCGGGTGCGGGTCGACGGCATCCCCGCCCACTTCTCTGAAACCGACTGGGTGCTGGAGCGCGGCGGCCCACTGTTGGGCCAGCACAACCGCCAGATCCTCGTAGGCCTGCTCGGCTATTCGGACGCCGATCTGGCCGACTTGGCGGCCGAGGGGGTGATCTGATGGCGGGCAACGATCTTCCCGGCGCGCTGGCCGGAATCCGAGTGGTGGAACTGGCCGGCGAGGCCTCGGCCTATGCCGGGCTGATGTTGGCCGGCATGGGGGCCGAGGTGATCGTAGTGGAGCCCCCCGAAGGCCATCACTCCAGAGGCTTCGAGCCGTTCTTGGATGACGAGGCCGGGCCGGAGCGCAGCCTGTGGTGGTGGCACTACAACGCCTCCAAGCTGGGCGTGACCCTGGATCTTGGAGAAGGAGGCGACCGGGACCGGCTCCGGTCGCTGGCCGGCACTGCCGACGTGGTGCTGGAGTCGGAACGACCGGGACGGCTCGCCGACCTGGGCATCGACCACGACACGTTGCGGGCCGATCATCCCGAGTTGATCTGGGTGTCGCTAACCCCGTTCGGCCGCACCGGGCCGCGATCTCACGAGGAGAGCATCGATCTGACCGTGCTGGCCGCCGGCGGACCGGTGTGGAGCTGCGGTTACGACGACCACGCCATCGCGCCCCAGCGGGGCGGGGGCAACCAGGGGTACCAGACCGGGTCGGTGTTTGCGGTTCTCTCGGCTCAGACCGCGCTGTTGGCCCGAGATCACACCGGCCAAGGCCAGTTCGTGGACGTGAGCCTGCACGCGGCGGCCAACGTGACCACCGAGTTCGGTTCGGTGCAGTGGCTGGTGGCCGGTGACGAAGTGCAGCGCCAGACCGGGCGCCACGCCGCCGTTGAGCCCACCACGTTCACCCGGGCGCTGTCGGTGGACAATATCGACGTCAACACCGGCTTTCCGCCCCGCTCGGCCCGCGACTTCTCCGTGGTGGTGGAGTGGATGGAGACCCTGGGACTGAAGGACCAATTCGGAGAGTTCTTCTTCTTGGAGATGGGCACCCAGCTCGAAGAGGACCTGCACCTATCGCAGATCGGCCAGGATCCCGAGGTGACCGCCATGTTCGGCGCCGCCCGAGAGGCTGTGCGGTTCATCGCCCAGAACATCACCGCCTATGAGTTCTTCATCGGCGCCCAAGAGCGGGGACTGGCGGTGGGCATCATCTACTCGCCCGAAGAGGTGCTGGCCGATCCTCACTTCCAGGAGCGGGGCTTTCCCGTCGAGGTAGAGCACGAGGACTTGGGCCGCAGCTTCACCTATGTGGGCGCGCCCTATATCGCCCCCAAATCGCCCTACCGAGTCCGCCATCGGGCCCCCCATATCGGCGAGCACAACCACCTGCTCGCCTAAGCTGCCCCAGTGCCATCCCGTCATCCGGTCATCTGTGGCATCGGTCTGAGCGACTATCCAGTGGTGCCCCATCTGAACTCGGTGCAGCACCACGCCCTGGCCGCCCGCCGGGCTATCGCCGACTGCGGCATCGCCAAAACGGCTATCGACGGCTATGTCAGCACCAGCGGCGGGGGACCAGGAGCGGGTGACGACGCTGTGTCCATGGCTGAGTACCTGGGGGTGAACCACCGCTACATCGACGGGACCATGGTGGGGGGATCGTCATTCGAGTTCCACGTTCAGCACGCCGCCGCCGCCATCCGAGAGGGGTTGTGCGACACCGTCCTGGTGACCTACGGCTCCGACCAGCTCACCCGCATGGGCCGGGTGCTGGGCACCGGCGGTTTTCAGCGCGACGCCCAGCCGGTGGCCGGGGCCATGCAGATGGCCACTCCCTACGGATTGCCCCTGGTGGGGGCCTATGCCTTGGCCGCCCACCGTCATATGCACGAATTCGGCACCACCTCTGAGCAGTTAGCCGAGATCGCGGTTGGGGTTCGGGAGTTCGCCGGGCTCAACCCCGACGCCCGCTACCGAGACCCCATCACGGTGGACGACGTGGTGAACAGCCGCATGATCGCCGATCCGCTGCACAAGCTGGACTGCTGTGTGATCACCGACGGGGGCGGGGCGCTGGTGATGACCACCGAGGAGATCGCCCGGGACCTGCGCCAGCCTCCGATCTACGTGCTGGGGGCAGCCGGCACTCAGACCCACTGGAACATCCACCAGATGCCCGACTTCACCGAGATGGGCGCCGCGGTGTGCGGACCAGAGGCGTTCGCCCAAGCGGGAGTGACACCGGCCGACATCGACACCGCCCAGCTTTATGACAGCTTCACCATCACCGTGATGCTCATGCTGGAGGGCTTGGGCTTCTGCGGTCGGGGAGAGGGCGGTGCCTATGTGGAAGAGGGCCATCTGCGCCGGGGCGGCTCAATGCCCACCAACACCGACGGCGGAGGCCTGTCGTCCAACCATCCCGGCATGCGGGGCATCTTCTTGTTGATCGAGGCGGTTCGCCAGCTTCGGGGCCACGGAGGCGAAGCCCAGGTGCCCGACGCCGAGGTGGCCTTGGCCTGTGGCTCCGGCGGCTGGCTGTCGGCCATCGCCACCGTCATCTTGGGAAAGGACCGCCCCTCATGAGGGTCGTCCGTGATCTTGAGTGGCAGGGGCCGGTCCCCGCCGGTGAGGGGGAGTACGGCGAGTTCTTCGCGGCCGCCGCCGAGGGCCGCTTGCTCATCCAGCAGTGCCCACAGTGCGGCCATCGCCAGCACTACCCCCGAGCAATTTGCACCGCCTGCGCGGCCGTGCCCGAGTGGATGGAGGCCGCCGGCGCTGGCACCGTCCACACCTACACCATCGTCCGCCAGTACGGAGTGCCCGCCTTCGCCGAACTGCCCTATGTCCTGGCCATGGTCGACCTCCCCGAGGGAGTGCGGATGTTCGGCGGCCTCACCGGCATCGACCCCGAAGCGGTCGAGGTCGGCATGGCTGTCACTGCCTATGCCCGCACCTACGACGACGACCACGCCATGGTCTTCTGGGAGCCGAGCCAGTAGACCCCCATCACGGTTCCTGATCCCAATTCGGCGCGGGCCATGATGGGGCCATGCATGACGACATCATGGCTGCGTTTGACATTTCCGACCGGGTGGCGGTGGTCACCGGGGCGGCGTCGGGGATCGGCCGGGGGACGGCGGTGACGCTGGCCAAGGCCGGGGCATCGGTGGTGCTGGGCGACGTCGACGCCGACGGAATGGGGGAGACCGGCGGCGAGCTGGATGCGCTGGGCGCCTCGTGGTCGGCGGTGCCCACCGACGTGAGCGACAAGTCGGCGGTGGACGCACTGGTGGCCGATGCGGTGAACCGGCATGGCCGGCTCGACATCATGGTGAACAACGCCGGGATCATCACCGACAGCCTCATTGTGGACACCACCCCCGAGCAGCTTGAGCGGGTGATGAACGTGAATATCAAGGGCGTCTATTGGGGCACCGCGGCGGCCGGTCGGGTCATGGCCGACCAGAAGTCGGGTTCGATCGTCAACTTGTCGTCGGCCGGAGCCGACATGCCCGCCCCGATGATCTCGATCTACGCCCTCACCAAGGCGGCGGTGAAGATGATTACCCGCACCGCGGCGTTGGAGATGGCCCCCATCCGGGTGAACGCAGTGGCTCCAGGCTCCATCGAGACCCCCATCTACGACCGCCACTTTCTCGATGACGACGGCAAAGTCGACCCCGCGCGCCAGAGAAACCACTTCGACACCATCGCCCAGATGAACCCCCTGGGCTTTGTGGGCGATCCCACCGACATCGCCTACGCCATCTTGTACTTGTGCTCGGACGCCGGACGGTTCGTGACTGGCCAGACGGTGCGGCCCAACGGCGGCGTGGTGATGCCGCTGTAGCCAGCCCATAGCCTGTGTTCATGGATTCGAAGCGCAGTACTCGTCGAGCAGTAGCCCTCGCGGCAGCCGTGTTGCTGCTGGCCGCTGCCTGCGGCGGAAATGACGACGATGCCACTTCCGAGGCGGTCGAGGTTGCCCCGGTGCAGATCTCTGGTGATCCGCTTGGACCCATTGGGGAATCACCAGAAGCTGACCCCGCATTTGGCCAACCGGTGCCTGGTCTCTCCGGTACTTCCATGGATGGCTCGCCGCTGGCATGGACTCCAGGGGAACGGCCCGCGGCCATCGTGTTTTTGGCTCACTGGTGCCCGGCGTGCCAGGCCGAGGTTGCTGAGATGAACGACTGGCTGGCCGCAGGCAACAAACTGCCTGATGGGGTGGACCTTCTCAGCGTGGTCACATTGGTCGACTCCGACAGGGACAACTACCCGCCCAGCCAATGGCTCGCCGATGAGGGTTGGCCATTTCCTGTTCTGGTGGACAGCTCCGACAACGAGATTGCGGTCGCCTTCGGCCAGGCGGGCACCCCGTTCTGGGTTTTTGTGTTCGGGGACGGGACGCTGGCGCTCAGGGGAAGCGGCCGAATTCCCCCCGAGGGGCTGGCTCAGCTCTTCGACCAACTGTTGGCTCCAGGCGACGGGTAGGGTTTTCGCCCGTGACCGGATATCTCGAAGGCAAGAACATCGTCGTCACCGGGGCGGGCAACGGTATCGGCCGGGCCATCGCCATGGGCTGCGCTGCGGAGGGCGCCAACGTAGTGGTTGCCGACTACGGCGTGTCGCTGGACGGCTCCGACCCGTCGTCGGAGGTGGCCGAAGCGGTAGTGACGGAGATCGAAGCGGCAGGCGGAACTGCCCTGGCCTTGGCCTCCGACATCAGCACCATGGAAGGCGGCGCGGCAGCGGTACAAGCCGCGGTGGACACCTGGGGATCGATCGACGGAGCGGTGTGCGTGGCCGGCATCCTGCGGGAGCGGATGATCTTCAACATGACCGAAGAAGAGTTCGACGACGTGATCCGGGTACACCTCAAAGGCCACTTCACGGTGTACAAGCATGCCTCGGCCATCATGCGCAAGCAGGAGTCGGGCGGATCACTGGTGGGAATCACCTCGGGGGCGTTCACTGGCTCCACCTCCCAGTGCAACTACGCGGCGGCCAAGGGGGGCATCATCTCCCTCACCAAGAGCGCGGCGCTGGCCCTGAAGCGATATGGCATCAACGCCAACTGCATCGCTCCCAGCGCCAAGACCCGCATGTCGGAGAACGTGCCGTTTGAGATCGAGGCCGGTGCTCCAGAAGATGTCGCGCCATTGGCCGTGTACTTGCTCAGCGACGCAGCCCGGGACATCACCGCCCAGGTGTACACCGTGGTCGGCCCCCGCATTTCCGTGTGGGCCCAGTTTGGCGAGGTCCGCTCGATGTATGCCCCCGACAGCAGTTGGACCCCAGAGGGCATCGAGGAGGCGCTGCCCCGCACTATCGGCGAGGAAGAACATCCCACCATGGCCCTGTTGGCCGCACAGGCTGCCCAACGCCAGGCCGCTCCGGGAAGCAGCTGATGTCCGGCGGCGCGCTCGAGGGGCGAGGTGCCGCTGTGAGCCGGGAAGTGCCCGCCGAGCCGCCGGGTAGAGGGCTGCTGGAGGGCAAGACCGTGGTGGTGACCGCCGCGGCGGGTACCGGCCTCGGCTTTGCCGCTGCTCGGCGGTGTTTGGCCGAGGGCGCCCAGGTGCTTATCAGCGATATCCACGAGCGCCGTCTGCGCGAGGCCGCTGACCGCCTGGCCGAGGAATTCGGTGGGCGCCCCGCCACCCAGATGTGCAATGTCACGGTCGAGGATGAGGTCCAAGCCCTGTTCGACGCCGCGGTGGCTGAACTTGGCCATGTGGACGTGATGATCAACAATGCCGGACTGGGAGGCACCGCCGACCTGGTGGACATGACCGACCAGCAGTGGCACGTGGTGATCGACGTCACCCTCAACGGCACCATGCGCACCACCCGGGCAGCGCTGCGCCACATGATGCCCAGAGGCACCGGGGTCATCGTCAACAACGCCTCGGTGATGGGGTGGCGGGCCCAGGCCGGCCAGTGCCACTACGCCGCGGCCAAAGCCGGGGTGATGGCCCTTACCCGCTGCGCGGCCATGGAGGCCGCCGAGGCCGGGGTGCGGGTCAACTGTGTGGCCCCCAGCCTGGCTATGCACCCTTTTCTGGCCAAGGTGTCCAGCCAGGAGTTCCTCGACGACCTGATTTCGCTGGAGGCGTTCGACCGGGCCGCCGAGCCGTGGGAGGTGGCCAACGTGATGGTGTTTCTGGCCAGCGACTACTCCACCTACATGACCGGCGAGATCGTCTCAGTCAGCTCCCAGCACCCCTAGCCCACCAGACTCTGGGCCTCTTCAAGTATTACGCGGTCTCCGTTCGTTGGGAGGATGAAGCAATGTCAATGCGAAGAGGGCCGAGGTTCAATTGCAATCCCCCATAAGCATTTCTACTGACTGATCACAAGTGAAGCACTGTTCCGCATTCTAGAATGTGCAGCAGGACCACCTCGGAACCGAACCTCAAACTTGTCAGCTTGTCTCGCAGAGAGAAACTGAGTTTTTCCACTTCTCTGCCCACTACCCAGTAAGCTTCGGGGCGAGCCACTAGGCCGTTCTCTTGAAAGTATTCGTGCAGGACGCGCAATCCTTCGGCAAGCTGCTCAATCTGGTCGGAATAAGCGACTCCACTTTTCAACTCTACGACAATCAATTGTGCAGCGTTGCCCAGAACGGCAACGACAGAAAAGTCACACATCCTGGTGTCTTTGCCTTTTGAGATTCTCCGATATGCGGCACCTTGTATGTCAAGGCGCAGTCCATGAATGCAGCTATGGTTGGCACTCGTACGCACATATATGTGGCATTCATTCTCCCAGAGATCAGACCAAGAGACGCTTTCAGCCCCGTCTTCGATCAACCGCAAGTTGAGACTGCAAATCTGGCATTCGTCATTAGAGCAACTCACGATTTCTGCCACGGACAGTTATGGTGGTCAAGTGCGATTGGCTTCTAGCAAGCCGTTGACAAGTCTGGCAGTCTCATCGTATTGAGACCTCATCACGTCGGTGAAGGTAGATTCGTCAATACCGTCGATCGAGTCGGCCAATGATTCGCGGGCGAGACACCAGCCGTTCTCGCGCGAAAAGCGCAATGCCTGCACTTTGGAACGGTCTAGGGTTGGTAAATTGGAAGATAACGTGATGTCCGACCTCTCAGACAATTCATGGTGTCTCATCATGTTGTTGAACTGGGAGACGAAGAAGTCCGAGTGCGTGGTGAGCACGATCTGCATTCCCTCGTTCACCAACTTCGCCAAGAAGGAAGCGACCCGTACTTGCATCTCTGGGTGCAGGTGTGCCTCGGGTTCGTCGATTGTCAGGTGGTCGACATTGAGAGGGGATTTCAAGAGCAGGAGCAGAGGGGCGAGTTCCGACAGCATCGACGATGCGCGTGCCATGGGGAATCGGCCCTCGGAAGTCACCGCCATGATCGCGTCGAGACCATCCGACCTTTGGTCAACCGCTATTTCGGCTCGCATCTCCTGCTCGAACTTGCGTACGAGTGCAGCGAACTTGGGCTGCTGGTTACCCGCGATGGGCAAAGTCTCGGGGATTTCGAGAATGAGTGATAGGAAGTCGGCAGAGGTGCCGGGCAGAGTCTCTATTTCGATCGGCCGGATCCCCGCCGTTGCGGACTGCCGCACAGCTGCTCCTGCTAAGACGTTGTGGCTTTGCATTATTCCTGTGCGGTCAGCAGGCAGATGGAAGGCTCTGCGTGGCCATGACGCGAAGACTCCTGCCAGAGCGCTAGAGGGGACTCTTCCCGGATATAATCCCAAAATATCGCTCATCCATAGCGACGAAGGGCGACGCAGATGTGAGAACGGTCGGATCAATCGCTGTATATGCTCGGGGCTCTGAATTGATTTGAGCCATTCTTCAGCGTCGGGAGGCTCAACAGTTATGCCTTCGGAGTCAAATCGAATCTCCAGTCGCCAATCGGGTATCGAGCTGGATATCCGCAGATAGCAGTCAGCAGCGTGACGGCTAGGTGTTCGCCGTCTCAGGCGGGAAGACTCAGCGCCGAAGGCGTAGGCAATAGAGTGGCGAACGCTGGCACCATAATCCCTCAGCGCTTGGCTTGTGATTGCCCTCGCCCAAGTGATGGTGGCCTTGCTGGGCGCAAATCCAATGCCGTCCAATGCCGACGGGTCTTCCCTCTGAGCATCCAATACGCTCGTGATCCAGTCTTCGACTTCCGATGGCACGTCTTCCTCGCGTCTGTGTCGCCACGCCGGCCAGAATGGCGCGGGGTTGAGAACACGGTGCAGCACGGTGGCGAAAAAGGTCTTGCCTGTGTTGTTATCGCCGATCAGCAGCGTGAGGTCGGCTAGCTCCAGTTCGGCCGCTCGAAGGGGTCCGAGATTGGACAGCTCTACCGAGACGCTCACCCAGCCAGACTAGCCCCCCACGACCATCATCCGGTCAGCGAGCCATGCCCCTGACCGCTTGGTCAAGGCGGACCTGAGCCTGCCCGCGGGCGAGAAGCGTGCCTCACAGTCCGTTCCGTCCATGGCTCCATCCGTTTTAGAACTAGATTGCGGGCCGGAGGGAGACGGGAATACAAGCAATGAATCATCTGCGGCGCATTCCGCTGGAGGGGTGCGTGAACTTCCGCGACTTAGGGGGTTACGCCAGCTCAATTGGCGGTACTACCAAGTGGGGTGTGCTATTTCGAGCCGACTCGCTGCACCGCCTCAGCCCGGCTGACGGCGAGGTGGTCGCCGGTCAATTGGATATCCGCACCGCCGTGGATCTGCGGGCAGACGACGAACGAGAGCGGGTTGGGGTGCTCGATCCGGCCCTCGGCATTGTCGAGCACCACGTGGGCACCACCGACCGGAACATGCACTCCTATGAGCGTCCCGACCCCGACTGGAAGAGCCGATCCTTCGCCCAGATCTACGAGAGCATGATCAGCAGTGGGGGAGAGCGGTTTGCCGCCGCCATCGAGGTGGTGGCCGATCCCAAGAATTGGCCGACCGCCTTCTTCTGCATGGCCGGCAAGGACCGCACCGGATGTCTGGCTGCGTTGATCCTGGGCCTGGTCGGGGTAGACCGACAAGACATCGTGGCCGACTATGCGGCCACCGCTCCTGCCGTTCCCTACATCCGGGAGCGGTCCCTGTCCGAGCTGCCCGACTTGGCCCAGGTCTGGGAGCGGCTGCCCGACGACATCACCACTGCCCCGACGAGTGCCATGACCGAATTGTTGGAGATCATTGAAGATCGGTGGGACGGTACCGAGGGCTTCGCCTTGTCCTATGGCGTCAAGCCCCAGACCATCGAACGCCTGCGAGAGTCGTTCTTGGCCTGAGTCACAAAATCTATCAACCATAGTCATATGAATATGACAATAATGGGGGAATGGAAACACCAGCGGGGACCCAGTCAGCAGGGCGCTTCGTGCCGGCTGGGGAGTTCAAGACCAACTGCTTACGGCTGATGGACGAAGTGCAGGAGACTGGCGCGGAGATCGTGGTCACGAAGCACCGCCGACCGGTTGTGCGGGTCAGCCCGTTTCGTGAGGACCAGCCCAAGTTGGTGGGATCGTGCGTTGGCCAGCTTCGGATTTTGTCTGACATCGATGCCGAGCCAGCTATCCCCTTGGATGACTGGGATGTTGTCGCCCGTCCTGAACGGATCCTCAATCCTGAGGGCGGAGCGTGACCATTTTGCTGGACACCAACATTTTGCTGAGGTTGGTTGCCGACAGTTCAAGAATCAGCAAGTCGTTCAAAGCACAAGTGGAGTCTGTGTTGGGTGATGGCGGCGTAGCCGTCTCGTCGGCCACCTTCATGGAGGCCACGCGCCTTCACCTCCAAGAGCGCATCGACTTGGGCTGCCATCCCTCTGTGTGGCGCACCGCCCTCACGCCGACAGGCCCTGCTTCTTGAACTCGCTCTGAGCGTACACGATGCCTCCCAAGTGCTCGTCGGCATCAGGAGAAGTGGCCAGCCAGGCCACCACCGCTCCGATGGTGGCGGGCTCCCCGCCGGGATAGGGGAACGATCCGGCGGTATTGCGGGCCCGGGCGGCCTCGGTGATCACGTAGCCGGGGTCGATGCTGAAGCACCGGATTCCGTCGGGGCCGTGTTCCACGTGGATGTGCGGGGTCATGCGGGTGAAGGCCCCTTTGCTCATGGCGTAGGCCATGCCCCAGCCCCCTTTGCCGATGGGGCCGGGCGGGTCGGTGTAGGCCGAGGCCGAGATCATGTTCACGATGGTGCCCGAGCCCCGCTCCACCATCGCGGCCAGCACCCGCTCGGTGATCGCCATCTGGGCGAACACGTTGCCCTCGAACAATTTGTGAACCTCAGGCTCCTCCATCTCCATGATCGGGGTCATGCTCACTTTGCCCTGGTAGATGGCGTTGTTCACCAGCACATCCAGATGGCCGAAGTGCTCCAACGCTCCATCAATGCACGCTGTCACGCTTTCCCGGTCCAGCAAGTCCATGGCAAGGGCGAGTCCCTGCTGGCCCTCGGCTTCGATGGCGGCCACGGTGGTGTCGAGGCCGCCAGGGATGGCCAGGTCGGGGTTGTACATGTCTCGGCCCGCGCCGTCCACCAGAGTGCGGGCCGACACGGCCACGTCGAATCCGGCTCGGGCCAGGGCGATGGCGCTGGCCTTTCCGATGCCCCTGCTGGCTCCGGTGACCAGGGCGGTCTTTGGTCCGGTGGCGCTCATCTGGTTCTCTGCCTTTCGGTTGCTCCGTCTCGCGGGCATACCGTAGGGCCATGGGTCCGCTGAAGGGAATGCGCATCGTCGAGTTGGCCGGGATCGGGCCGACCCCGTTCGCCGGCATGATGCTGTCGGACATGGGCGCCGAGGTGATCCGGGTCGACCGGGTGGGCGGGTCGGGCAATCCGGTGGCCTCGCAGTCAGGACCCATGGAGCGGGGCAAGCGAACCGTGGCCTTCAATCTCAAGCAGCCCGAAGGCGTCGAGGCGGTGCTCCAACTGGTCGAGGCGTCCGACGGGTTGTTCGAGGGATTTCGGGCGGGGGTGGCCGAGCGTCTCGGGGTCGGCCCCGACGCCTGTTTGGCCCGCAACCCCAAGCTGGTCTACGGGCGGATGACCGGTTGGGGGCAAACCGGCCCATTGGCCGACCGGGCCGGTCACGACATCAACTACATCTCCTTGGCCGGCCCGTTGGCCCACATCGGCCGGACGGGCCAGCCCCCCTCGGTGCCGCTCAACCTCATCGGCGACTTCGGCGGCGGCTCGGTGTTCCTGGTGCTGGGCATGGTGGCGGCCCTGCTGGAGGTGGCCCGTGGCGGTGACGGCCAAGTGGTGGACGCCGCCATGGTGGACGGGGCCGCCTATCTGCTGTCGCCGCTGTACGCGGCCCACGCCAGCGGCTTCTGGACCGACGACTATGGGGCCAACTTCTTGGACTCCGGGGCCTACTTCTACGAGGTGTACGGCACCGCCGACGGCAAGTGGCTGGCGGTGGGGGCCATCGAGCCCCAGTTCCACGCCGAGTTCATGGCCGGGATCGATCTGGCCGACGCCGACGACCTGCCCGATCAGATGGACCGGGACCGGTGGCCGGAGATGAAGCAGCGGGTGGGGGAGATCATCGCCGCCCGCACTCTCGACGAGTGGACTGAAGTGTTCGACGGGACCGACGCCTGTGTTTCCCCGGTGCTGACCATGGGGCAAACCCCGGCCCACCCCCACGCCCAAGCCCGCGATTCGTTCTTCGGCTTTGACGGGATGACCCAGCCCCGGCCCGCCCCTCGCTTCGAAGGCACCCCTTCAGAGCCGGCGAAGTCATCGCAACCCCCAGGGGCCGACACCGACGCAGTTCTGGCCGAGCTGGGCTATTCCGCCGGGGAGGTGGAGGCGCTCCGGTCGTCAGGTGCAGTGGCCTGAGGGATTCAGATCGGCAAAGCCGCCAATTCTGTTGGAACTGCTCGTAGCGTTAGAGCGTCGTATTGGAAAGTGGGTGCCATCGTGCGCTTCTTGAAACTGGTCTTGCCCTTAGCCCTGGTCTGCTTGATTGCCGCAGGCTGCTCAGGCGGCGATGACGACGACGGCTCGTCCGGGGGTGCGGAGCTGGTGCCTCAGGCAGAAACCGAGTCTCCAGGAGGCGCATCGGATGCCGAGCCTACCCCTGCCCCTGAGGCCACTCAGGGGGCAGATGCCCTCCAAGAAGCAGAGTCTGGTTCGGAGTCCTCATCGGGTGTCGACCCAAGCCAAACCGACTTCCGGGGGCTCGTCTACCGGAGTTTGGTCCAAGAAGCCGGGATTTCCGAGTCGAGCGCACAGTGCGTGGTCGACAACATCACAGACGAAATGGTTGACGCATACGTCGAGTTCGCCGAGTCAGAGCCCACCGAGGAGCCGCCGCAGGTCATTGCCGACCTCTTCCGGATACAGACCATGTGCCTGACCCAGCAAGAACAGGAGATGATGGGGTTCACCCCCGCAGATCCCGCGCCACCAATGGAGACAGGCTCCCAGCCATGTCCGCCCGCTGACGGATCGGGGCCCCAGGTTCTCGATTTCGACGGTCCCCAGCCGATGTGCTTGGACCAGTCCAGCCAGCACACCGCGGTGTTCGACACCACGGCGGGGGAGATGAGGATTGACCTGGACATGGTGAACACGCCGATCACGGCCAACAACTTCGCGGTGCTGGCGCGGTACCACTACTACGACGGCACGCTGCTGTTCCGCACCGATCCCAGCATCGGCATCATCCAGGGCGGGGCGCCCCACACCAACTCACCGTCTGATCCGGGGCCGGGCTACACCATTCCCGACGAAGGCGCCGGGTTCACCTATGAGCCGGGCCAGATCGTGATGGCCCGTACTGCGGCGCCCGACAGCGCCAGCGCCCAGTTCTTCTTCGCGGTGAACGAGAACACCGCTCTGCTCAACAGCCAGGGCACCTACGTGGTGTTCGGCCAGATGGACGATGCGAGCCTGGCGGTGGCCGAGGCCATATTGGCCAGTCACGTCGACCAGCCCGACAATCCGTTGGGCGGCGGTCCCGAGCCTCCTGTGTACGTTAATTCCGTCACCATTGAAGAAACCGGCTAAGACAAGAACCCTCCTATGCGTCGCGGCTGGTTCATCCCGATAGTCGTGGCAGCCCTTTTGGCCGCGGCTTGTTCGAGCGATAGCGAGGACAGCGCGCCGACAGTGCCGGCCACCCAGGCTCCTGCTGTCCAACCCACTGAGGCGGTAGAAGCCCCCAGTCCGCCGTCTACCGTCGCCGCTGGCTCCGACAATGGCGAGCAGGTCGAAGACGGCCGCCCACCCCCAACCGACAGGCAGCAGTTGGCTGACACGTTTTCGGAGCTGGTCTTGGCGGACGAACTGGTCACCACCTTCATGACGCAACAGGAGATCAACTGCCTGGCCGAGGGGGCATTTGACACTTTCACCGACGAGCGGCTGGGCGAACTGGGCCTCAACCCCGACTCGTTTGCTGAGGCATATCGGCAGCCGGGACTGTTTGTTTTCGGGGCTTGGTTCGACATTTCTGACCGGGAGGCGTTCGATCTCGAGAATCTGGCTTTGGGCTGTGTCGATTGGCGGAACTTCGTGGTCCAGGTCTTGGTCTCAGAGGGCGAGCCGGTAGATCGAGCCCAATGCATCGCCTCCCAGATCTCGGTTGACGGGCTACGAGACGTTGTGAGGGACGCCATGGTGGTCGACACCGGAGAAGGCTTCGGGGCGGCACAAGACGAGGTGGCGGCAGCCCTTACCGCCTGCTACTTGGACGCGTCTCCGGTGACGGTCTCGTAGTTGATTTGTTTGGTGTCGGGTGACTGGTAAAACTCAATCCAAAGTTTCTTGAGGTTCTGCCACAAGCGAGCTACAGTTGCCTATGGTACTGGTTCCGCCCTCTGATCGCCGTAGATGCCCGATGATGTGCGTGTGCCGGGTGTGCCTCTCGAAGTTGGGGGTCGTGGCGCTTGTGACGGCGACTGCGGTGTTCTTGGCGATGCTGGCCGCGACCGACAGTGGCAAAGCGCAAGCGCAGGACTCGCTGAACGTGGCCCCTGTCGCCATCGACAGTGCACGCGACGCGTTTGGGGGGGGGGGGGGTTAGAGAACGTCAGCTGGTTGTGCCGCACTGGCAACCTCTCCGCCGCTGACGGCCGGCGCTTCCCCTACGTCCACCACGGTGCCGCGGACTGGTTCCTGCTCTGCTCGTTCGCCACCGCAGGCGACACTATCCCTACCCGTTTGACGATCTCTACGAGGGGCGACGCCGCGAAATTCGGGGACGGCACATTAGCTGGACCGTTCAACTACGGCGCCTCTTCGAACAACGACAACCCAGTCCTCTGCACCAACACGGAAGGGGGCGCCCCGCCGACCGACGTGGCCAATCTGAACTGCGAGCCGATCACGCTCACCGCACCCGAGGGCAACCTCTCCTACCCGAACTTCGGCGGCGGCGGCCAGATCCTGCGACTCACCCCCAGCGAGCAGCGCTCAGTAGGCCTCCCCCATCAGCACAGGGGCATATTCACATGCACCCACGACCTGATCGACCAGTACTTCTCAGGCATGGATGTGGGCTGCTCCGGCGACGACGGCGTACCCGCCAGCCCTGCCGGCTCGTGGTGGCTGCGGGCATGCTCGTCGGGCGACCTGGCCCGGGCCGGGATAGACGACGAATGGGTGTGCGACCGGTCAGGGCTGTTCCGGGGGTATCCCTCCAGCAAGCCGGCGTTGCTCGCTATCCCGCTCTACACCGCGACGGTGCAGGACATCAACGTGTCTATCTACGTGGATTGGCAGCAAAGCGGACCCCGCAAGTCGTACCGCATCGACCTCACCGTCCCGGTCGTGCAGCGGCTAGTCGACGAGTCGGCGTCGGCGAAGCGGGCGGCGAAGGTGAAGGCGTGCGAACTGCTGGGCTCTGTGTGGGCGCGCGACGAGGCCGCGAAGCTCGACGGGTGCGCGGTCCCAAGCCAGACGGCGGCGCTGCAAGAGGCATCCGCCGTGCTCACCCGCGCCGGACTGTCGGTCCCGTGGACGCAGTGACCGCTGCTGAGCGCCACACATCCCCGACGTCCGATCACCAGCAGCCTTCACCCGCTGCATCGTCCCCTCGCTCAACAGTGGCCACTTCCGATTCGCAAGCATCCGTTGAGCCGTGCTCAGCAGAACCAGTCTGGAGCATTGGAGGCTCATAGAAGCGGGCGAGCCTATTTTTTAGACCTGTGACCGCCCTTGTGGCCCCGGGCGAGCACACATTTTGCCCTTACCCGAGGCATATAAGCATTACAGGTTCCGGTGCTCTCATTTGGGGAGAGCGAAGCAGGATCGATGTTGCTGAGATCGTAGTCAGCCTCGCTGGCGGCGAAGCCTTGGATCGCCTCGGCTGTGAGTGGTCCTGCCAATTGCACGTTGCCTCCGTCTGTGCGATGCACATGGCCTGCGGCAGTGAGCCGGCGCTCAGCTCGGGCCAGGCTGCGGCCCGTCAAGCCTGGGAGTCTGTGAGAGATGTCGCGAGGCGCACCTGTTCCCCCGCACGCCGACAATGCCTTCAGGAAGGACTGATCGGTTTCCCCAAGGTCGTGCCACATCGGAGAAATGACCTTCTCAGCCATGTCTTGATCTGCCAACTCAATCGCCATCTCCGCGACTCTGGCATCGATGGGCCTTTCTGGCGACCCTGACAATTCCCAGGCGTGATGTCCGATGCTCTGGAGCTTGTAAGGCAGCCCGTCAGCGGCGGCGGACGCCATCAGCCGGAGTGCATCGTCGTTGATCTCGCCGTCGGACTCTTCCACCGTGAGGCGCAAACACCGCCAAGCGTCATCGTGGCTGATCGACGGCATTCCGTTTCGCAAACACCTGTGGAAAAACGTCATCTTCTTGTCTTCCAAGATGGTGTGGGCCATCTCAGGAAGACCAGCACCCACAAATCCCAGAGGGAGTTCCTTGATCTTGGTGATGTCTTGGATGTCGGAGGCCAGACGACGCAGTTCCCCCCTGTCGCCAGCGTGCATCTCATCCACTGTGAGCAGCACGGCAGATTCCTGGTCGGCAGCCCATGAGCTCAAGGTCTCCAAGTAGTACCCGAGGCTCCATCGGGGACGCTGCTCCGGCATGTCCTGCCAATTGATGCCAACCGGCCCAAGTGTGAATCCAGCCATTCTTCGGTCCCGACGGGGGGCGAGGGCATTTGACGGATCAGCTGCTTCGTAGCGTTCCCTGGCGTCGGCGATGCACGACGAGATGCGATCCAGCAGCCCCGGCGTGGCTGCGTCAACACTGAGCACCAGTAGCCCATTGAAGGCGGCCTGCTCTCTGACCTCAGCGAGGATGGTGGTCTTTCCCGAGCCGCGCTGTCCTAGGATCAATCTTGTGAATCCCTGGGCATCTGGCCCGATGGATAGGGATCGTCCAACGCTTTCCAAGAGCGACTGCCTGCCGACCAGTAGGGCAGGCCTCCGTCCGAAGTCGGGCGTAAACGGGTTGGGGAGAAGCTCGGAGTGGTCTTCCATACCCCTACTTTAGCCCGATTTACTTCACTAAGTGTCCGCACTACGCACTAAGTGTCCGCATTACGCATCAAGTGTCCGCACTATAAATCGGACCCGAGACTCATATGGTGCCGCGGTCGTGGTGGTGGCGGGGCTGCTCGGCAAGCGAACTGGCTCGGTGGTGCAGGACGCCAACGTGTCCATCTACGTGGACTGGCAGCAAAGCGGTCCCCGCAAGTCGTACCGCATCGACTTCACCGTCCCTATAGTGCAGGAGCTAGTCGACAAGTCGGCAGCGGCACCCCCCGTTTCTCTACTCCCGGCAGTACACCGCCTCAGCAGTGGGCTGGGCGTCGGTGCCCACCCGGCCGTCGGCGACCATGGCGATGAGGTGGGCCAGCACGGAGCGGGCGGCAGGCTCGTGCAGCTCTGAGGCCACGTCGGCGTACATCACCTCCACCATCTCGGCGATGGTCTGCGGCCCAGCTCCCAGGCACTCCAGGATTTGTCGCTCCCGGTCCAGTCGGTGGGCGTAGAGGGTTTCCACAAGGGTGTGGGGCTCGGTGACCGGGGGGCCGTGGGTGGGCCAATACACCTGGTCGTCGGGACAGCCGGCCAACAGCCGCAGGCTGGCCAAGTAGTCGGTCATGTCGCCGTCGGGTGGGGGGACGATGGTGGTGGACCAGCCCATGATGTGGTCGCCGGTGAACACTCCGGCTGATTCCCGCCAGCGGTAGGCGATGTGGTTGGAGATGTGGCCGGGGGTGTGGAGGCACTCGAAGCTCCACCCCGGTCCCTCGACAACATCGCCGTGGACCACCGCGGCATCGGGGGCGAACTCGAGATCGCCCCGCTCCTCGCTCTTGCCGTCGTCGTCATCCGCCGCTGGATGGGGCCCGAACCCATAAGCCGGAGCGCCGGTGGCCTCGCCCACCGCCTGTGACGCGGGCGAGTGGTCCCGATGGGTGTGGGTGATGAGCAGGGCTTCCACCTGCTCGCCGTCCGCCGCGGCCAGAACGGCCTTGATGTGGTCGGCGTCGTCGGGGCCGGGATCGACGATGGCCACCCGGCCCCGGCCCACGATGTAGGTGCCGGTGCCCCGGTAGGTGAACTTGCTCGGGTTGTTGGCCACCACTCGGCGCAGGCCGGGGGCCATCTCCACCACCGCGCCGTATTCCACCTCGGGCTCGGTCGCAAACGGGATGCTCACCGCCATCGTGAGGCGATCAGCTTTCTTCGCCGGCCACCTCGCCGGTGGAGACCCCCAAATAGGCGGGCTTCTCGCCGCCGCCGTGGACCTTGATGTTGGCCCCGGTCATCCACCGGGCCATGGGCGAGGCCAAGAACAGGCACACGTCGGCCACGTCGTCGGGTTGGCCCATTCGGCCCATGGCAATGGTCTCGCCCACCGCGGCGATTCCGGCCTCGTCGCCGTAGTAGAGGTAGGCGTCCTCGGTCACGATCAGCCCCACGGTCACGGTCAGCACCCGGATCTTGGGCCCCCATTCCACCGCCAGGGTCTCGCTCAAGTTCACCAACCCCGCCTTGGCCGCCCCATAGGCGATGCCCATGGGGTTGGGCCGGATGCCCGACACCGACGAGATGTTGAGGATCACCCCGCCGCTGTCCTGGTTCTGCATCACCGGATACACCGCCTGGCTGAACGCCATGGGGGCCATCAGGTTCAGGGCCACGATCTTCTCGTTGAACCGAGGCGACACCGTGGCCGAGTCGGCCGGAGGAGCCCCGCCCGCATTGTTGATGAGGGTGTCCACCCGCCCGGTGCGCTCCACCGCGGCATCGACCACCCCGGCGATCTGCTCAGGGTCCCGCACGTCAGCGGCTACGAACAGCGCCTCCCGGCTAGCTGCGGCCACCGGTTCTTTCGGCGGGCGGCGGGCGCAGATCACCACGTCGGCGCCTGCGGCCAAGAAGCGGAGGGCTATCCCCCGGCCCAGCCCCTTGGTGCCGCCGCTGATGATGGCGGTCTTGCCGGTGAAATCGAGGTCATCCATTGCTGCCAGTGTGCCCCATACGGGCCACCGGGAGCATGACCACGCCGAAGGAGGCCGTTCTGCCAGTGTGGGCCGGGTTGCAGGAGCGGGCTATCGTCGCCGCCATGGTCGACAAGCGGATGACCGAAGACGAAGTCATCTCAGAGTTGAAGGATGGGATGACCATCGGCATCGGCGGCTGGGGGTCCCGGCGCAAGCCCATGTCGCTGGTGCGGACCATATTGCGCTCCAACCTCAAGGATCTGACCGTGGTGGCCTACGGAGGGCCCGATATCGGGCTGCTGTGCGCGGCGGGCAAGCTGCGCCGGGCGGTGTACGGATTCGTGTCGCTGGACTCCATCCCGCTCGAGCCCCATTTCCGCCAGGCTCGCCAGAGCGGGGCTATCGAGTTCACCGAGCTGGATGAGGGGGCCTTCTATCTGGGGCTTCTGGCCGCCTCCCACCGGGTGCCGTTCTATCCCACTCGAGCCGGGTTGGGATCCGACATGTTGACCATGAACCCCGAGCTGCGCACGGTGACGTCGCCGTATGACGACGGGGAAGAGCTAGTGGCCATCCCCGCTTTCAAGCTGGACGCGGCGCTGATCCACATGAACCGGGCCGATGCCGCCGGCAACGGCCAGTTTCTCGGGCCCGATCTGTATTTTGACGATCTGTTCGCCATGGCCGCCGACAAGACCTACTTGAGTACCGAGAAGATCGTGCCCACCGAGAACCTGCTGGACGAGGGGCCGGTACACACGCTGCGCATCCCGCGCATTTTCACCGACGGCGTGGTGGAGGCCCCCCATGGGGCGCACTTCACCGAGTGCCCGCCCGACTACGGGCGCGACGAGTCCTTCCAGCGGGAGTACGCCGCCACCGCCCGCGACCCCGAGGCGTGGGATGCGTTCCGCTCCACCTACCTCGACGCTCCCTCCCATGCCGACTACCTGGAGGCGCTGGAGGCTCGATCATGAGTTCGCTCGCTGAAGCAACCATCGACGAGGTCTGCGTGGTGGCCTGTGCCGAGGCCTTCCGGGGCGACGGCGAGATCCTGTGCAATCCCATCGGCACCGTGCCCATCGTGGGCGGTCGCCTGGCCCGGGCCACTTTCGAGCCCGACCTGGTGTACACCGACACCGTGTCGGTGCTGCCGGCCAACAACTTCCCGGTGGGCGATCCCGACGCCCCCAAGGTGGTGGAGTCGTGGGTGCCATACCGCACCGTGTTCGACATCGTGTGGTCGGGCAAGCGCCACGTGATGATGGGCGCCAGCCAGATCGACCAGTGGGGCAACCAGAACATCGCCGCCATCGGCGATTTCCACCAGCCCAAGGCCCAGCTTCTCGGTTTGCGGGGCGCCCCCGGCAACCTGGTCAACCACACCACCAGCTATTGGGTGCCTAACCACTCCATCCGCTCGTTCGTGGCGTCGGTGGACGTTGTTTCGGGGCCGGGGTACGACCGGATGCGGGAGCTGGGCGCGCCGAGCAACCGCGACCACGAGGTGCGCCGAGTGGTGTCCAACCTCGGTGTGTTCGACTTCCAAACCGACGACAACCGCATGAGGATCGCCTCCATCCACCCCGGAGTGACCGTTGATCAGGTGGTGGAGGCCACTGCCTTCGAGCTGGCCGGAATCGACGATGCGGCCGAGACCCGACTACCCACCGACGAAGAGCTTCACCTTATCCGCGAGGTGCTCGACCCCACCGAGGCCCGCAAGGCTGAGTTTCTCTGAGCTCCCAATGAGCGCTGACCCCCGCACTCGATTCAAGGGGTTTTCCTGATGAACGCTGACCCCCGCCTTCAGACTCGGGTGTGCGAATTGTTCGGGGTGGAGCACCCCATCGTGCAGACCGGCATGGGGTGGGTGTCAGGCGCTCGGCTGACGGCGGCCACCTCCAATGCCGGCGGCCTGGGCATCATCGCGGCTGCGCCGTTGACGTTCGACCAGATGGTCGAGACCATCGATGATGTTGCCGGGGCCACCGACCGTCCCTTCGGGGTCAATCTCCGCACCGATGCCGCCGATATCGACCAACGGGTCGACCACATCATTGCTGCCGGGATACCAGTGGCCAGCTTCGCCCAAGCCCCTGGTGAGGCCATCGTCAAGAAGCTGAAAGACGCCGGAGTGGTGGTGGTGCCCACCATCGGTGCCCCCCGCCACGCCGAGAAGGTGGCTGCCTGGGGCGTCGACGCAGTCATCGCCCAAGGGGCAGAGGGCGGGGGCCACACCGGCCCCATCGCCACCACGCTTCTTTTGCCCGCGGTGGTCGACACCGTGGACATCCCGGTTATCGCCGCCGGTGGCATGGTGGACGGCCGCTCGCTGGCCGCCGCCCTGGCCTTCGGGGCCGACGGCATCGCCATGGGCACCCGCTTTCTCTTGTCGTCCGACAGTGACGTCCCCGACCATGTGAAGGCCATCTACCTCGACACCAAGCTCACCGGCACGGTGGTCACCACCGCGGTGGACGGCGTGCCCCAGCGGGTGATCAATACCAACGTGATCTCGCGGCTGGAGCGGTCGGGACCGCTGTCGTTCCTCCGGGCCGCCCGCAACGCGCTGAGGTTCCGAGCCCTCACCGGGGCGGGTTATCGCCAGCTGCTCTCGGAGGGTTTGGCCATGCGCCGCAGCCTCAACCTAACTTGGGCCCAGATGGCCATGGCGGCCAACGCCCCCATGATGACCAAGGCCGCCATGGTGGACGGCCACCCCGAGGTCGGCATCCTGCCCACCGGCCAAGTGGTGGGCAACATCGACGCCCTCCCCAGCTGCCAAGAGATCATCGACTCAGTAATCGCCGAAGCCGTACAGGTCTTGGACCGCCTGGCCGGGGCTAGTCAGGCCTAGAAGGAACCTGTCATGCACAAGCGCTAGTTGTATTGTCGATGCTTCGGGCAGGCCGCGGCCGCGCTCTCGCCACCTGGCGAGTGCCTTGGAAATTGGCATGCCTGATCTGGTTGTGGCCGTATGGGATCGTCGCCTTCATTCTGGAGCGCTGGCAGAAAATCTCGCTGTTGCCCCTGCCAATCTGCCATGAGGTCGATTCAGCCGACTCATTGTTGTACGAAGCCGTACAACACATGTAGGGTTTGGGCGAGTTAGGAGAACCGAGGTGTTCAGCTGATGAGCCAGCAGGAAGGAATAACAGGCGAGGTTCAACAAGGACAGGCGGGGGGCCCTCGAGTGGTTCCGGGTAACCGCTTTCGGGCCCAATTCTCCGCCATGGTGGACTGGGTGCGCGACACAGGGGAGGCGATCGTGCTCACCCGCTATGGGGAGCCGGTTGTCCAAGTTGTTCCCCTCGCCCCGGCCACTGTCCCTGAGACGCTGTTGGGTTTCGGCAAGGGAGCGCAAAGCGTTCCCCCCGGGTTCGACATCAAGACCGAAGACCTGTTTGAGGGGTGGGAGAGCGACCTGCTGGCGACCTGGAACGGCCCGCCCAACACTGCGGATGGCGAATGATCCTTCTGGATACGAATGTGCTCTTGCGCCTCTATGCCGGTTATGAGGCAGACTTGGCCCCGACTGCGACAAGACGCATCGACCAGGCCAACCTCCGCGGTCAGGTAGCGATGTCTCCGCTCTCGTTCTTTGAGATCGGAGTGCTGAACCAAAAGAAACGACTGCCGAGAGAGATCGACGTAGCCCACCTGTGGCTTTCCGCTTCAACCCACGGCATCAAGGAAGCGCCCCTTGCCGTTCGAGCCGGTATTCGTGCTGCCTCGCTCTATGGAGAGGGCTTCCCTACCAGCGACCCAGTCGACCGGCTACTCGTTGCCACCGCTCTGTCCGAGGGCTGTGAACTGGCCACCATAGACCGAGCCATCCTCGCCTGGAACGGTCCCCTGCAAACCCTTGACGCTCGCCCTTGATCTTCTCTTGGCCCCTTGCTCCGATGTTCCCCAAGTATCGCCTGTGACTCTTTCTCGGCTCTAGAGTGCTGCGCTGATGGATCTGTCGTTCACGTCTACCGAGGAGGCGTTCCGGGAGGAGGCCCGCACTTGGCTGGCCGAGAATGTGCCCGCCGAGCCGCTGGGGTCGATGGACACCCCAGACGGCTTTGAAGAGCACCGGGCTTGGGAGCACATCCTGTTCGACGCCGGGTGGGCGGTGGTGTCGTGGCCCGAGCGCTACGGCGGCCGGGAGGCCTCGCTGGTGGAATGGTTGATCTTCGAGGAGGAGTACTGGGCGTCGGGCGCCCCGGGACGGGTCTCTTCCAACGGGGTGAGCCTGCTGGCTCCTACCATCTTCGACTTCGGCGCCCCCGAGCAGCAGGACCGCTTCTTGCGGCCCATGGCCCGGGGCGACGAGATCTGGGCCCAGGGCTGGTCGGAGCCCGACGCCGGGTCAGACCTCGCCGGGATCAAGACCAAGGCCCCTCGCGACGGCGACCACTTTGTTATCGACGGCCAGAAGACTTGGTGCTCCCGGGGGGCGTTCGCCGACTGGTTCTTCTGTTTGGTGCGCACCGACCCCGACTCCGAGCGCCACGCCGGGCTGAGCTATCTGCTGGTTCCCGGCGATACTGAGGGCCTGGAGGCTCGGGCCATCGGCCGCTTGGACGGCGAGCCCGGTTTCGCTGAGCTGTTCTTCGACGGCGCCCGGGTACACGAGCGATATCTGCTGGGTGGCGAGGGTGAGGGCTGGGCGGTGGCCATGGCCACCACCGGCAGCGAGCGGGGGCTGAACCTGCGGGCGCCGGGCCGGTTCATGGCCGCGGCCGACCGGCTGGTGGGCCTCTACCAGGAGCTGGCCGACAGCCGAGGACCCGATCTGGACCGCCGCGATCAGGTGGTGAGCGCCTGGATGGGGGCCCAGGCTTATCGCTGGCAGACCTACGCCACCGAATCCCGCCTTCGAGGCGGCGCCCCCATCGGATCGGAGGCCAGCTTCATGAAGGTGCTCTGGTCGGAGCTTGACGTGGAGTTGCACGCCACGGCCCTGCGCCTGTTGGGCCGCGACGGGGAGCGGGCCGACAGCTCATGGATGGACGGCTACGTGTTCGCGCTGTCGGGCCCGATCTACGCCGGTACCAACGAGATCCAGAGGAACATCATCTCCGAGCGAGTTCTGGGACTCCCGAGGCGGTAGGCGTGGATTTCTCGTTCAGCGACGATCAGGTCATGTTCCAGGAGGCGGTCCGAGACCTCTTGGCCAACGAGTGCCTGCCCGAGGTGGTCAGAGCAGCCTGGGAGAACGACACCGGGCGCAGCGACGGTCTTTGGGGGGCGCTGGCCGAGATGGGCGTGGTGGGCATGACCGCCCCCGAGTCGGCCGGCGGTTTGGGCATGGACGAGACCGACCTGGTGCTGCTGTTGGAGGAGGCGGGACGGGCCGCGTTGCCCGAGCCCCTGCTGGAGCACACCGCGGTGGGAATCCCCACCCTGGCCGAGGCAGGGGGACCGGTGGCCGAGGCCTGGTTGGAGCGGGCCGCAGGCGGGGTGGCAACCCTGGGCGCGGGCCCCGAAGCCGGCTACGCAGTTGGGGCGGCAGCGTGCGATTTGGTGTTGCTCATTGGCGATCAGGTTCGGGCCGTGCCGGTGGACGGAGCGTCGTTGGTCGAGCACCGATCGATCGACGGGTCCCGGCGGCTGTTTGAAGTGGACGGCGACGCGGTGGTGCTCGACGCCGATCCCTCGCTGGCCTTCGACCGGGCGGTGGGGGCGGCCGCCGCCCAATGCGTGGGCGTGGCCCAGCACCTGTTGGACGCCACTGTGGAGTACGTGGCCCAGCGCTACCAGTTCGGCAAGCCGGTGGGTACCTACCAGGCGGTCAAGCACCACCTGGCCAATACCGCTCTCAAGATCGAGTTCGCCCGTCCCGCCGCCCGCCACGCCGCCTGGTGCATCGCCGCCGGCGATCCCCACCGCAGCCGGGATGTGTCGCTGGCCAAGGCCTTGGCCTCCGAGGCAGTGGACTTGGCTGCTCGCACCGCCCTCCAGTGCCACGGCGCCATCGGGTATACCTTTGAGTACGACCTGCACCTCTGGATGAAGCGGGGTTGGGCCCTGTCGGCCGCCTGGGGAGACGGTGCCTGGCACCGCAACCGCATCGCCGCCGCATTGGGCATCTGAGTCCCTGACCCGTACACCCGGCAGGTCAACCGGTCGTGTCGGTCTGCTCTGGAGTAGCGTGACGGAGGTGAGCACCGAAGGCGCCACTGCGGTGGCTGAGCGTCCCGCTGGTTCGGGCCAGTCCCTCTTGGCCGTCGAGGGGGTCACCGTTCGCTTCGGCGGCGTGGTGGCGGTGGACAACGTGACCATGTCGGTTCCGTCGGGCCAGGTCAGGGGTCTCATTGGACCCAACGGCGCGGGTAAGACCACCCTGTTCGACAGCATCACGGGCGTGAATACCCCGGCAGCCGGCTCTATCCGCTTGGAGGGCGAGGAGATGACCGGCCGCCCGGCTACCTGGCGGGCCCGTCGGGGTATCCGCCGGACCTTCCAGCGTCAGCAGCCTTTCGGATGGCTGTCGGTGGCCGACAACGTGCTGTCGGCCCTGGAATGGGAAGGGGGTGGGGGCGGCATCACTGCCGACCTGATTGCTCTTCCCGCCCGCCGACGCATCGAGGCGAAGCGGCGTGAGCGAGTAGACCAAGTGCTGGAATTGTGCGGCCTCACCGACATCAAAGACACCCCGGCGGGGGAGCTGCCCATCGCCCGAGCCCGCATGGTGGAGCTGGGCCGGGCCATCGTGTCTCGTCCCAAACTGCTGCTGCTGGACGAGCCCACCTCCGGCATTGAGCACGAGGAGGCCGAACAGCTCGGCCAGATCATCCAGACCATCCGGTCTGAAGACCAGTGCTCGGTGCTGCTGGTGGAGCACGACGTGGCCTTTGTGATGGCCCAGTGCGACCTGATCACCGTGTTGAACCTGGGCCAAGTCATTGGCGAGGGCTCGCCCGAGGAAGTCCGCAACAACCCCGCTGTGCGCGACGCCTATCTGGGATAGCAGTCGCCTATGCAGACCTTTTCCTCTTCCACGCCAATCTCAGCGCCGCCTGAGATCGTTTGGGAGGTGATGACCGATCACCAGCTCTACTCTCGATGGTCGCCCAGTTCTCGGGTTGATCTTGAGGTCGAGGGATCGCCCTATCGCAACGGCGTCGGGGCGGTTCGGGCGTTTCGTACTGGCCCGGTGAGCACCCGCGAGGAAGTCACCGCCTTCGACCCTCCCCACCGCATGGCTTACCGGTTATTGAGCGCGCCGCTGCCCATACGCAACTACCGCTCCGAGATGGTGCTGGTGGGCAGCGAAGACGGGGCGAGTTGCGACCTGCACTGGGACTCCTGGTTCGAAATTGTCATTCCACTTACTGGCGGGATACTGCGGCAGTTGATGGCCTCGGCGGTGGCCAAGTTCGCCGCCGGTATTGCCGAGGAGGCTCAGAACCGAGCCCAATCGGCGTGAAGAGTCCACCGGCGTCCTGGTTGATCCGGGAAGCATCGTGAGCGAATCGGGGCGACTGGGCGGGCCCAATCTGCTTCCTCCAGCTTTGGAGGTGAGCTACGCCGCCGACGACTTCGGCCATCCCACCGTGACCGCGGTGGTGTGCTTGGGCGAGGATTATCAGGGGCCGCCCGGCGCCGTCCACGGCGGCTACCTGGCCGCCATGTTCGACAACCTGCTGGGGGTGCTGCCCTACCGCCTGACCGGGCAAAAGGGAGCATTCACGGGCCGGCTCACCGTTCGGTACCGGGCGCTGACACCGCTGAATGCCGAACTGGTTCTCACCGGCCGATTGACCAATGTCCGCAGCCGGCGGGTCATCGCCGCAGGCCAATGCCATGCCGATGGCCGGCTCACCGCAGAAGCCGAGGCCCTGTTCGTCCGTCCCGCTGCCGAGCGGTCATGACCGGGTCTGATTCTCGGCCGGTGGTGGTGATGCTGTGTACCGGCAACGCCGCCCGATCCGTGATGGCCACCGTCATCGGACGGGCCCGCACCGACGCGGTGCGATTTGTGGGCGCCGGCACCCACAGCATTGAGGGCTTGCCCATGAGCGGGCGAACCCGGCGGGCGCTGGAATCCTTGGGACTGGCCGACGGAAGCCACCGCAGCCACCAGCTCACCGCCGCCGACGCCCGAGGCGCCGATCTCATTGTGGCATTTGCCCCGGAGCACGTGGACTACGTGCGCCGAGTCCACCCTGAGGCCGCGGCCCGCACCGCCACCATCAAGCGCCTCGTCGACGAGCTGCCGCCTGGTCCCGAGTCCTTGGCCCAGCGGGTGGCCGCCCTCAACCTGGCCGACGCCCCGCTGCCCTACGGCGAGGAGGTGGTAGACCCCGGCGGCTTTGATGAAGACATCTTCATCGCCTGCGCCCAAGAGATCGACTCCCTGATGGATCGACTACTGACCCTTCTCTGAAGGTCGGTACCATCGCAGCCGATGGATATTCGATTCTCCGCAGAAGAGATCGCGTTCCGCGACGAGCTGCGCGACTGGCTCGGCGAAGTGCTGCCCACGCTGGGTGATCCTCCCGACCGCGATGATTGGACCGCTCGCCGGAAATGGGACATGGGCTGGCAGCGCAAGCTCTACGACGCCGGATACGCGGGCATTAACTGGCCGTCGGAGTTCGGCGGCCGGGGCTCCACTCCCACCGAGCACCTGATCTTTCTGGAGGAGACCACCAGGATGGGCGCGCCGTACGTGGGGATGAACTTCGTCGCCCAGCTCCACGCCGGCCCCACCCTCATACTGGAGGCCACTGCCGAGCAGCAGGCCCGCCACTTGCCCGCCATGTTGAAGGGCGAGGAGGTTTGGTGCCAGGGGTTCTCGGAGCCCAACGCCGGGTCCGATCTGGCCTCGCTGTCCACCCGGGCCATCCACGACGGCGACCACTACGTGGTGACCGGCCAGAAGATCTGGACGTCGTTCGGCCATGTGGCCGACTACTGCGAGCTGCTGGTGCGCACCGATCAAGAGGCCCCCAAGCACCGGGGCATCACCTGGCTGATCTGTCCCATGGACCTGCCCGGAATCGAAGTGCGGCCCATCACCACCGTGGCCGGTTCCAGCGAATTCTGCGAGGTGTTCTTCGACGAGGTCCGCATCCCGGTGGAGAACCGGGTGGGAGACGAGAACGACGGCTGGCGGGTGGCCATGGTCACGTTCAGCTTCGAGCGCGGCACCGCTTTCATCAGCGAGCTGCTGGGCACGATGAACCAACTGGCCGAGATGGCCGAATTGGCTCGGGGCATCCGCCGCAACGGGTCTACCGCCTGGGATGACGACGAGATTCGCCGGGAGATCGGCCATCTCCAGGCCGAATACGACGCCCTGTGGGCGCTCACCAAGCGGGTTGTTTCGCAGGCTCAGCGCACCGGGGTGCCCGGCCCCGGCGGGTCGGTGTTCAAGCTCTACTACGCCGAGGTTAAAAAGCGCATGGCCGACTTGGCCCACCGCATGCTGGAGCGTGGCGCCCTGGTGCTAGCCGAGGGCGGCGGTGACGAACAGACCGGCGGCGACATGGTGGCCAGCCGGCTCTACGTGCTCAGCCTGTCGATCGCCGCTGGCACTTCCGAGATCCAACGAAACATCATCGGCGAGCGCATTCTGGGCTTGCCCAAGGAGCGGTAGGCATGGACTTCGAGCTATCCGACGACCAGGTTGCCCTGTGCGACGGCATCCGGGACCTGTGCCAGGGCCGCTTCGACATCGACACCGTGCGGGGTCTGGCCGACTGCGGCGGGGTGGACCGCCAACTATGGGGCGAGCTGGCCGACACCGGGGTGTTCTCGTTAATGGTGCCCGAGGAGGAGGGCGGGGTCGGACTGGGTTGGGCTGAAGCCGGGCTGGTGTTCGAGCAGCTCGGCCGGGCTCTGGTGCCCGGGCCGCTGGTGGGAACTCTGTTGGCCGCGGGGGTGGTGGATGACTCTGTGGTCGGCCTCGTCGAGCGCACCAAAGGGCCTGCCTTGGTGGAGTATCCCGACGTGATCGACGCCCTGCTGGTGCTCGACGGTGACGGTGTGTGGCGGGTGGACGCCGCGGAGCTGTCGTTCGAGCCGGCCCAGTCGGTGGACCCGCTGACCGCGGTGGGCCGAGTGGCCGAGCTGCCCCAGGGTGACGAGGTCGGCGGCTGCTACGGCTGGGTCAACCGTGCGGTGTTCTTGTGCTCGGCCCTCCAAGTGGGCCTGGCCACTGGCGCTCGGGAGCTGGCCGTGGCCTATGCGCAGGAGCGCCAGCAGTTCGGAAAGCCCATCGGCCAATTCCAGGCCGTCAAGCACAAGTGCGCCGACATGTACAGCCGCGAAGAGGTGGCCCGAGCCGCTCTGTACTACGCCAGTTGCGTGCTCGACGCTCCCGAACTTGCCGACGAGGACCGGGCGGTGTCGGGCGCCCGCATCCTGGCTGCCGAAGCCGCCGACCACAACGGCAAGGACTGCGTGCAGGTCCACGGGGGCATGGGCTTCACATGGGAGATCGACGCCCACCTCTACCTCAAGCGGGCTTGGGCGCTCACCCCGTGCTTCGGTTCGCTGGACTATCACGCCGAGCGCATCGCCAACTTGGTGGGAGCGGATCAGTTTGGCCTCGGTGCGCCGCTGGACTGAGCGCCTCCCGCCCCACCTCGATCCCGAGCTGATCGAGGAAGGCGACACCCGCAATGTGGTGGACGCCTACCGCTTTTGGCACCACGAGGCCATCGTGGCCCACTTGGACGACCGCCGCCACGGGTTCCATGTGGCGGTGGAGAACTGGCAGCACGACCTCAACATCGGGACCATGGTCCGCAACGCCAACGCCTTCGGGGCCGCCGCGGTCCACATCGTGGGTAGGCGGCGCTGGAACCGTCGGGGGGCCATGGTCACCGACCGCTACCTCCATGTGCTGCACCACCCGGAGCTGGACGACCTGGTCGCCTGGGCCGCTGAGGCCGAGCTGCCGATCCTGGGCATCGACAACGGCCCCGGCACCGAGCCCATCGAGGGCTATTCGCTGCCCGAGCGCTGTGTGCTGCTGTTCGGCCAAGAGGGCCCCGGCCTGTCGTCCGAGGCGGTGGAGGCCTGTGAGGCGGTGTTGGCCATAACCCAGTTCGGCTCCACCCGCTCCATCAACGCGGGGGTGGCCTCCGGCATCGCCATGCACCGTTGGGTCTGCCAGCACGTCCTCTGACCGCGGGGGCGGCCTAGCCGGGCATCAGGGCCGGGGCAGAAGATTGCGGGGGAACAGGTGGTCGAGCTCGTCCAGGGTCCAGGGGTCGACCTGGGCGTGGTCGCCCCGGTAGATGGCCCGCTCCTCCCGCAGCTCATTGAACACCGCTACCTGACCGCCGGCCGCGTGGACTACGTGGCCGCTGATGTAGTCGGCGGCATCGGTACACAGCCAAACGACCGCGGGGGCCACGTACTCGGGCGGGGGAGTGGTGAGGTAGCTCTGCCACATCTCGTCGTCGATGATGCCCTGCTCGTGCCAAGCCTTGAAGTCGTCGTGTGTCTTGGCGTGCAGCCGGGTTGCCGCCCCCGGCGCCAGGCAGTTCACGGTCACACCGGTTCCCGCCGTCTCGGTGGCCAGCGCTTTGGTCATGGAGATCACCCCGCCCATGGCCGCCGCGAAGGCTGGCTGGCCCAAATCGCCCAGCGCCCCGTGCGAGGTGGTGTTCACCACCCGGCCCCAGCCCTGGGCCACCATCTGCGGCACCGCGTGGCGGGCGATGAACCACTTCTGGGACATCTGCAAGGCGATGGTCTTGTGGTACAGCTCGGGCGCCATCTCGTATATCGATCCCTCGATGGCCGCTCCGGCGCAGTTCACCGCGATGTCGATGCGCCCGTAGGCGTCCACCGTCTGCTGCACCACCGCTCCAGCCCCCTCAAAAGTGGCCACGTCGCTGTGGTTGGCCACCGCCGTCCCCCCGTCAGCCTCGATGTCGGCCACCGTCCGAGCCGCATGAGAGGCGTCAGTCCCGTCACCCTGCTCATCGGTCCCCAGGTCGTTCACCACCACCTGCGCCCCATGCTCGGCCAACAACAGCGCAATAGCCCGCCCAATGCCATTGCCTGCCCCCGTCACCATCGCCGCTTTGTCATCAAGCCTCTTGCTCATGGTCGCAGGGTAGCGTGGCCCGGATGACTGGCCTGGAGTTCGACGAACTCACTGTCGGCAAACGGCTGTCGGGAGTGGTGGCCGATGGCGATGTGACCGTCGTGGCCGTAGACGTCCATGGAACGGGGTCGGCCACCCTTACCTATCGTTCGGCTAACGGAGGTCTCGGCGAGCGCATCGTCACGCTCGACGATCTTGCCCGGATCCAGGAGGTCTCCGAGCAGCGGTGGTCATTCGATGCCGACGGAGCGGCGTTTCGCCTGGCCTCTGAGGCCCGCCGCATGCAGTCGGCGCACTTGGCCGACCCATACGCCGCAGTGGACACCTCCAACATCGAGCCTTACCCCCACCAGATCGATGCCGTCTACAACCGTTTCTTAGAACAGCGCCCGCTCAAGTTCCTGCTGGCCGACGATCCCGGAGCGGGCAAGACCATCATGTCGGGGCTGCTGATTAGAGAGCTGATGCTGCGAGGCGATGTGGCCCGCTGTCTCATAGTCGCCCCCGGCAGCCTGGTGGAGCAGTGGCAAGACGAGTTATGGGACAAGTTCGGCCTCAGCTTCGAGTTGATGTCGCGCTCGGCGGTGGAGGCGTCGCGCACCGGCAACCCATTTCTGGAGAAGAACCTGTTGGTGGCCCGGGTCGACCAACTGTCACGGGCCGAGGATCTCATCGAAAAGCTCAAGCTGGCCGACTGGGACTTGGTGATCGTCGACGAGGCCCACAAGATGTCGGCTCACCTCTACGGCGACGAGTTGCGCAAGACCAGGCGCTTCGAGCTGGGCGAGGTGCTGCGCGACCGAGCCCGCCATTTCCTGCTGTTGTCGGCCACCCCTCACAACGGCAAGAACGAGGACTTTTTGGCCTTCATGACCCTCATCGATCCTGAGCGGTTTGCCGGGCGTCTTCGGGATAACGAATTGCCCGAGACCGACGACGTGATGCGCCGGTTGGTGAAGGAGAACTTGACCACATTTGAAGGACGCCGGCTGTTTCCTCAGCGATTCGCCCACAGCGTCAACTTCGAGCTGTCTGAACCCGAACAGGAGTTGTACGAGGCGGTTTCCGACTATGTGCGCAGCGGCATGGACCGGGCCTCTCGGATGCAGGAGGAGGGGGACCGCCGCCGGGGGATCATTTTCGGGTTCGCTCTTGCCGCACTACAGCGCCGGCTGGCTTCATCACCGGCGGCCATCTACCACTCCCTGCGCCGGCGCCGCGACCGGCTCTCCGAGCAAGCCTCCGAACTGCGTCGTCTGACTGCGGGGGGCAAACCCGTGCCAGTAGCGGACCTGCCCAGGGGAGTGCGGTTCGCCGACCTGGAAGACTTCGATTTCGACAACTTCGACGACGTGGAGCTCGAAGAGCTTGAAGACCACGTCATCGACGCCGCCACCGCTTCTGCCACCGCCGAGGAGATCGAGGCAGAAGTGGTTGAGCTGGGAGGTCTGGTCAAGCTGGCCGACACGGTGCGGACCAGCGGAGAAGACACCAAGTGGATTCAGCTTCGGGGTCTGCTGCGGTCAGAGCAGTTCCGAACCGGCAAGGGCGAGAATCCCGACGGCGACGATGCGCCAGCAGGCCCGTGCAAGCTGATCGTGTTCTCCGAGCACAAAGACACCCTCGACTACGTGGCCGAGCGGATCACTGCTGAGCTGGGCCGTCCCGAGACGGTGGCGGTCATCCATGGTGGCATCAAGCGCCACGACCGCCGGGCCATTCAAGACCGGTTCCGAGTCGACCCCACGGTTCGGGTGCTGGTGGCCACCGACGCCGCCGGCGAGGGTGTGAACCTCCAAGTGGCCAACATGATGGTCAACTACGACCTGCCGTGGAACCCGAACCGCATCGAGCAGCGGTTTGGCCGCATCCACCGCATCGGTCAGCAGCGGCCTTGCCATCTGTGGAACATGGTCGCCCACCAGACCAGGGAGGGAGTGGTGTTCACCCGGCTGTTCGAGAAGATCGAGCAGCAGCGGGGTGTGTATGGCGACCAGGTGTACGACGTGCTGGGGGACTCCCATATCAACACCTCACTCCAAGAACTCCTGCTCAAGGCCATCACTGCCGACGACGATCCTGCCCACCTCGAATACATGCAAGAAGTCATCGAAGGCGACATCGGCAAGCAGCTTGAGGACGTGCTGAAAGAGAGGGCCTTCGTCGGAGGTCTCGCCGATCCGGCGCTCAACGACAAGATCAAAGGGGACATGGAACGGGCTCGGGCCCGCAAGCTGCAACCGTGGTTTGTCCACGGGTTCTTCTCCGAGGCTCTTCGCCAATATGGAGGGCGCATCACCGGTCGGGAGAGGGGCCGATACGAGATAACCCGCATCCCATCCTCGGTCCGCTCGTTTGCCGATTCCAATCTCGGCCCGGTACACGACCGCTACGAACGGGTCACTTTCGACAAGGCCTTCGTCCAATTCGATGGAGGTGACCGGGCCGAGCTGATCTCACCGGGCACCCCGCTACTCACCGCAGTCATCAACAAAGTGCTCGCCGACCATGAGCACACGCTGTTTCGGGGTGCGACCTTGACCGACCCCCAAGACCAGTCAACCGAGCCACGCCTGCTGGTGTACCTCGATCACTCTGTCACCGACGGACGACAGGTCCACGGGCATCGCCAAGTGGTATCCCGGCGGTTCCAGTATGTAGAGATCGACCAACAAGGAAACGCCCAGAACGCTGGTAATGAGCCATATATCGGCTACGCCCCGCTGACTGATGAAGACCGAACGCTGCTCGAAGGCCATCTCGACTTGGACTGGGCCGATCACACTGCTGAGGAGACGGCCAAGATCTGGGCCATCGAGCACCTGTCTCAGCCGCACTTCGAAGAAATCCACCGTGTCACTGAAGCTCGAGTGGCTAAGGTCAGCGAGGCTGTTCGAGAGCGTCTCGAAGCGGAGATCCGCTACTGGGACCAGCGGGCCGAGGAGTTGAAGAGACAGGAGTTGGCCGGCCAAAAACCCCGGATCAATTCCGGTCGAGCCCGGGCTCGGGCCGACGAATTGGCCACTCGGCTAACCCGCCGGCGGCTCGATCTAGACCGAGAAAGCGACCTCCACAACAGCCCGCCCAACATTGTCGGTGCGGCAATCGTGGTTCCTCGAGGACTCATCGATCAGTTCCGAGGCACACCTCCCGACCCCGAAGAAACTGCCGACAAGATGGAGACCGACCGTCGAGCCGTTGCCGCCGTCCTAGAAGCCGAGCGAGCCCTCGGCCGTAACCCTGAGGCCCAGGCCCACAGCAATCCCGGCTACGACGTGCTTTCCATCGACCCCGACACCGGCACCCACTACTTCATCGAAGTCAAAGGCCACCTCCCCCGTACCACCGAAATCCACATCAGCGCCCAGCAAATCAGCAAAGCCAAATCTCTCCCCGAGCACTGGCGCTTAGCCGTAGTCTCCGTCCCTGACGATCCCACCGAACCCCCCACCGTGCGATACCTAGTCGACCCCTTCCGAGATGTCACCCTCCACTTCGCCCAACCCGGCGTACCTCTCACTGTCGCCGATCTTCTGGAAGTCGCCCAAGACCCCTGCTGACCAGCAGATATCCAGTGTCTTGGGCGCCCACAACAGAAAGACCCGGCACACCCTAGGTGAGCTTTCGACTCCCTAGGTGAGCACCGGGTGGGTACAAGCACTGTACCGCCAGCGATAGGTCGATGCCAGCAATATTTGGGCTGAATTTCTAACGTGGCGACTACCAACCCGCTGGCTTCCGGTGCTCGCCAACCGCGTCGGAGAGTTGGCATGAGAAGAAGTCTTCGGCGGTTAGGGAGTACCACCAGTGCCCGCTAGCGCCGTCGTCGGGTCGGCCTCGCAGTGCTTGTGCGGTTGGGGTGCCTCTGGGGTTGACAGTGCCCAGCGGCAGGTGGTCCCGAGCGCGCTGGGCTGGCAGGCGTAGATCGCTGTCATTGGTAATCAAGACGGCGGCGTCGATCCTGTGAGTCAGGACATCGATCAAGAGATGTGAGGCCACATTTACGTCGGACCCCTTCTCTTCGGGCACTTGGACGGTTTGAATTGCCCCAGTTGAGACGTCGATGCCCTTGACGTTGCGGTTGACAAAGGTCCCGAGTTCGATAGCGACCCGCGAGTCTGCTTCGAGCGCTGCCAAGTATGTCCGCTGCCTTTGGGGTGCATGGGCGTCGGGAACGCCGTCGATCATCGCTGAGCAGTATGCGATGCGATGTACCACGGCCTGCTGGTCAATCCAGTCCTTGTTGCGGCTGACCAGAAGCTCAACAAGCTTCGGAACGTCCAGCCAGCGCCATCCAGGGGTGCCTCGACCGCACAGGTGGCGGCCTCCGTAGTAGAGGTTCAGGCCATCAATGTAGGCCCCGACTCGCATCGTGGCAGTGTATAGTGGGTTAACGGCAATTCTTCTAATATATCGAAATGAGTTGATATGCCAGAGAAACGCTTGGTGGTGAGAAAGCGCGATGATCTGTGGGAGGTGCGGGCACCGAGCGCCCACTATCCGGACTCAACTCACTCGACGTGGGCCGAGGCGGAAAAGGCCGCCACGGACTACCTGGTAGAGAAATTCGGCGGCGGCTATGTCGACATCATCTTGTGAGGCTCCGAAAGGGCCGACATCCGAGCACTCGGAGGAGGGCAAGCTCAAGGGGCCGGTTCCCAGTCCTCCAGAGACCCCCTCAACATCCCGCCCTACTCTCCTTGAGCTCGTAGAGACGCGTCGCCGCGACCCCGGGTTCCAGGAACGGCTGAAGCGGAATCTCAGGCACCACAAGGAGATCTTGGACAGGCTGGCGGACTGCTGACGCCATCTACTGCCTGTTGATTTCCGACCTGTCTCGTTGGGCTCGGGAGGTTAAGCGTTTCTTGTCGATGGTGACTCGTTGGTCTTTGGCAGATGGGGATGCGTTGCGGCACGCTCGGTCGAGGTCGAGCCAAATGTCGGTTGGGATTGGCCCGGCGCCGAAGGAGTTGATGACGGACAAGATTTGTCGGGCTTCGGCTGGGGTAATGGTTGGCACGCGATTGACGGCGGCCGCGAGCTTTTGAGCGGATGTCACGATTTCGGCTGTGGTGCCGCCATCGAGCTGTTGCTCAAGCACGTCTGCGGATTCCGTGATGCCGTCTCCCGCCAGGCCCCAAGAGGCGTATCGTCCTTTGTCGTCGCGTGGCTGGCCCTCGTAGAGGTTCCCTTGGTCATTTGTCTGCTGCATTTTGAGCCCAATGTACCTGGTCGAAGGCCTAAATGGAGACGCTGGACGCTTGTTGGGAGAGGTAGCGGTACGTTGAGGCCCGCTTCTACGGGACCACGCTGCGGCTAGCCGGTCCTCGAGGCAGAAAGCGGTTTTGAAGTAACTTCCACCCTTGTAATATTGGACCGCCAGGCTTCCCTGTTTCTGACGTGCTCAGGCAGTCGGCCTGAGACAGCCAAGGAAGAGCCGTGGAAGATAACGACAACGAGCGGGCCAATGATCAAGAGCACATCCAGATCGCAACCGAGATGTACAACCGGTGGAGGAACGGCGAGCCGAAGTCGAGGCTGGAGGAGGAGTACTTCAGCAACACGACCGCGCATGGCAAGGTCTTCACAACGTTTGTCAAGAGGTGGACAGGCGAAGATACGGAACGACGGTCGCGTCAGAGCATCCGAATCGAGGAATTAGAAGCAGTCCTGCGCGCCAACGGGATTTCACCCGGAGGGGATGGCGACCTCGGTGAGGAGTATCGCCTGCTCGCGAATGCTAGAGAGAGTGCCCTAGCGGCGATCCGGATCTACAACGACCCGCTAGCGGGATATAGGACAGAGGCCTTCGTCGTCCTGATGATCGGAGCGTGGAATTCACTGCTCCAAGCCTTGCTGGAGCGTTCGGGGACTGACTACTACGAGCGCGACGATGATGGGAATGAGGTATTGATAGGGGGGCGAGTAAAGGTTCTGGGCACCTGGGAGCTAGTGGAACTCGCGCTGAGCGGCAAAGACAATCGGCCTGTTCGCGCGAATCTAGACTTCTTCATCGGGCTTAGGAATCAGATCGCCCATCGGTATTTGCCAGCACTCGACAATCAGACCGTCGGCAAATCTCAAGCGATGCTTCTCAACTTTGAGGATATTCTAATCAAAGAGTTCGGCCAGGGCGCAGCGCTTGGCGAGCTTCTGGCTGTTCCGTTGCAGCTAAGCGGATTCCGAAATGATGGCTCTTTGTCAGCTTTACGCAAAGCACAGGGCCAACTCCCCGAAGATATCCAAAGCTATCTGGCTCGTCACAGTGCAGAATTAGAGGACGAAGTCATTACGAGCCCGAAATACACTCGTCGAATCTTCTTCGTCCATACCACTGCGAACCGGAAGCAATCAGCCGATGAGGTCGTACATTTCATCACGCCTGAAGAAGTTACCCCCGAATTCGCGTCGCAGCTTCCTGAAACGAAAGTTGTGACTAGGGTGAGAATCAGACCAGTGGCATCTGCCGATCTACTCAAGCCATCGGAAGTAGTAGACCAAGTCGCCGAGCAATTGCCGTTCCGCTTTACGATGCATACGCACACCCTGTGCTGGAAGTACTATGGCGTCCGACCACCTGGCAAATCAGATATCCCAGAAGAAACAGATGATCGCTACTGTCAATGGGATCGATTGCTAGGTGGATACGGCTACACAGCAGCTTGGGTGAAGAAGGTGGTGAAAGATCTAAGCAATCCAGTCAAATATCAAGACGTGGCTGGGGTTCCCGCAATTGAATAAATGGACCAGACAATAGAGAAGGTCCGATCCAAGTTAAAAGAAGTATGAGATGCCATCTAAAGTCTTGCTAGCCTGTTCAGAACCTTACGATAGACCTGAATGAAGTCATCTGGTTCCGCTTCTGCCTCGTAAAAGACCTTTGAATCAACTCCATGTTCTGCGTCAAGTTCGAGGTCTTTCCTGATTTGATGTAGAACCCCTCTTCCAACAGTGGAGCCATCACCACTCCATGTAACACGACTTTCAAGAAGCGCCCTTTTTTTTCGTCGCATTCGCCCACGGTTCTCCACTCTTCGTTGAATTATTAGGCGGTTTCCCTTACCAGTATCTGTCGAAAACTCGCAATTATATCGATTGAGAATCCTTCTCAATCGAAGCCACGGAATTGGTCGCTCGCCCTTTTCGACCCGTCTACTGTTAGATCTTATCCACAAGGCCATTTCCAACACTTCACGATCATCGAGTTGGTCATAACGTGAATCCACAATCTTATGTCGAGCAATATTCAGAGTAAATTGGTATAAGTCATTTTCAGTGCAAGTTGCAATCACTGAATTCATGTCCAAGAAAGCCAACATTGAGACCAATGCAGTCCGCTTGTTCCCATTATAAAAGCAGTGATTGAATACTAAGGAATGCATTAGGGCTGCTGCAGCCATCTCAACGGTCTCGTACTTTAGCTCATGGCCCAAAGATGTATGCTGGCGAGAGATTGCTGACCCAATCAGATTTACATCCCTTACTTCCGACGGAGAAATAGGATCATCTGACATAGCAAAGTCCAATACAAGCGATTCATGTATCCCAAGAATGTCCTCTTCAAACAAATATGCACTAGGACGCCGATTTCCAACCTGAAACCACTTAAATGGCGGACTTTCTATTGGTTCAGTCTCCGTCTGCTCTATCTTTGGTTGTACAGTTTGGAATTGTCGCTTTATGCGTCGGAGTCCACCCTTCGGCAATTTGCGCATGTTTGGTTTTATGCGTACCCCGATAGAGCTTGCCATTTCTTCAAATTCAATTCTAGTAAGGCCAGTTCGCTCCAACCAATAGTCGATTCGGAGTTGCTGCTTATGGTTCACAACATTTAGGGCTTGTTCAGCTGCCTTGAGCATTTTCGGTGGAATGAGGTCATCAGGGTCAAGGACCTCGTCGATACCAGCATCCCAGAGATCGGCTAGTGCATCGTCCAAGTCCATATCTGCTTGTTGGGCTAGCTGGGCAACGGTCACTGACTTGCTCATGGGACTATTCCAGGCCAGATTTAGCACTCTTTGAGAGAGAACCAAAGGTTGTTACTCCCAGGCAGCAGCAACGTGGATGAGCAGGTTGATGCGGGGTGCAGCCATTGCCCATCCGGTTCTCCATGCTGTGAAGTTCCAAGCATGTCATTCTCAGGAGTTTACCTATCTGCCATTTCTCGGCAACACGAAATTCCAAAAGCGTCATGAAGCCCTCCTTTCCGCAGTCCTTGAGTGAAGCTGAACAGAGGTCCGTTGGGGGCCAGGAAGGCTCCTGCATTGGGGTAGCGTGGCTCGCTGTGAGTGATGGGGGATACAAGTCGAAGCTGATTGAGGTGGCGTTGCCGTTGGCGGCGATTAACGCGGAGGCGGCGCGGGAGAAGTCGATTCGGCATGGGCATCCATCGACGTTGCACTTGTGGTGGGCTCGGCGGCCACTGGCGGCGGCTCGAGCGGTGATTTGGGCGTCGCTGGTGGATGATCCGTCAGGGGATGAGTCGCTTACCCCAGAGGAGCAGGAAGGAGAACGGCAGCGGTTGTTTCGCATTCTGGAGCGGCTGGTGAAATGGGAGAACTCCAACAACCCTGAAGTGCTAGCTGAGGCGCGAGCAGAGATCGACCGCTGTTTTCCGGATGGGCCTCCGCCGATTCTGGATCCGTTTGCCGGCGGTGGAGCGATTCCCCTGGAGGCGCAGCGGCTCGGGTTGAAGGCCTTGGCTGGTGATCTGAACCCGGTGGCGGTGTTGATCAACAAGGCGATGATTGAGATACCGCCGCGCTTTACTGGGATGCCTCCAGTTCATCCGGACATTGACAAGACCTTGACCACTTGGGAGCGGGCGCAGGGGTTGGCTGCGGACGTGGAGGCCTATGGGGAGTGGATGCGAGATGATGCTGAGCGGCGGATCGGGCACCTGTACCCGGATGCAACGGGTCCGGATGGGGAGAAGCTGACGCCGATTGCCTGGATATGGGCTCGGACGGTGGAGTCGCCTGATCCCAGCTGGTCGGGGCATGTGCCATTGGTGGCGTCGTGGACGCTTGTCAACAAGCCAGGCAAGCCTAGGGTGTGGATTGAGCCGATTATCGACCGGGAAACCCAGACCGTCAGCTACGAGATTCGCGAGGGCGGCGAACCGGCATACGAGAGGACTGTGAACCGGGGCAACGGCACCTGCATAGCCACTGGAGCGGCGATCCACGTTGATTACATCAGAGAGCAGAGCAGGCAAGGGAGACTCCGACAGCATCTGATGTCTGTCGTTGCTGAAGGAGAATTGGGTAGATGGTATTGCGAAGCCAAGTCTTCCGATGTTTCAGCTGCCGTAGTTGAAACACCCGCAAATGCTCCGTCGCAACGCTTGGACCTTTATCCCAGGAGCATCTCGATACACATTTATGGGGTGGACGAGTATCAGAAGTTGTTCACACCCCGCCAGCTCACCGCGCTGACCACGTTTTCTGATCTTCTTGCCGAGGTAGCCGAGCAGGTGGCTTCGGATGCCCTCGCTGCGGGTATGGCTGACGATGGCGTGCGGCTACGCGACGGCGGCCGCGGCGCGAAGGCCTATGCCGACGCTGTGGTCACGTGCTTGGCATTCGCGGTGGACAAAGGCGCAGACTACTGGTCGAACATCTGCACCTGGCATAACTCCAGAGAGCTAGTTCGCAATACTTTCGGGCGCCAGGCGATCCCCATGACTTGGGATTTCGCTGAGTGCAATCCATTTTCCAACTCTGCTGGTAATTGGACTGCCATGGTCGCATGGGTTCGCAAGGCCTTGGAGCATCTTCCATCTGAGACTCATGGCGAAGCTCTCCAGCGAGATGCCCGGGCTCGTGTAAGGGAATCCACTGGGGCGGCTATTTCTACCGATCCGCCCTACTACGACAATGTGGGGTATTCCTATCTCTCCGACTTCTTCTTTGTTTGGCTCCGCAATGGCCTCCTAGATATCTGGCCTGATGAGTGCTCCACATTGTTGACGCCCAAGGCTGAGGAGCTGATCGCCAATCGGCATCGAGCCGGGTCCAAGGAAGCGGCCGAGGAGCACTTCGAGTCGGGGATGTTCGAGTTCATGGACCAGGTCGCCGAGTGCCAGCCAGCCGAGCTGCCAGCAACGCTCTATTACGCGTACAAGGCGACCGAGGCCCGCGACGGCGAACTGCGCGTTACCGGCTGGGACACGTTCCTCCAGGCGGTTCTAGATGCAGGCTTGCAGGTCAATGCCACTTGGCCCATGAGAACCGAATTGGGCAACCGGTTGGTGGCTTCAAAGAGCAATGCTCTGGCCTCATCAATCGTGCTGGCCTGTCGTCCCCGGCCTGCTTCGGCATCGCTGGCCACGCGCGGCGAGTTCATGGCGGCGCTGCGCGAGGAGCTTCCTGAGGCGGTGTGCATTCTCCAATCCGGGAATATCGCCCCGGTGGATATGGCACAGTCGACCATCGGGCCAGGAATCAAGGTGTTCTCACGGTATGCCAAGGTCGTAGAAGCCGATGGTTCATCCATGCCGGTCTCGGCGGCGCTGGCAATCATCAACGACGTACTGGGCGAGGTGCTCGATGGCGAAGAAGCGGAGTTAGATCGTGACACCCGGTTCGCCCTCACCTGGTTCTCAGAACATGGCTACAACCCAGGCCCCTCAGGAGACGCCGACAGCGTGGCTAATGCCAAGAACACCTCTCTGGCGGGTATTGAAGAATCGGGTATTGGTGAGGCCCGGGCCGGCAAGTTCCGCCTCTACGAGCGATCTGAACTTGCTGAAGGTTGGTTACCGACTACGGACCCTCGTCTCACGGTGTGGGAGGCGCTCCAATATCTGGTCGCAGCATTGGAGCGGTCGGAATCAGAGGCAGCGGAGCTCCTGCACGCTCTCGGCGGCTACAGCGAGCGGGTCCGCCTGCTTGCCTATCTCCTCTATCAGAAGGCCAACGACAAGGGCTGGGCAGCAGAAGCCGGGGCCTACAACGGTCTCATTACGGCCTGGCCCAACCTCCGGGCCGGGGCCGATGCTACGGCCGCCTCCGCTGCGGGCCCCGTCCAAGAATCGATGCTCTAGTCGAATCCGGCAGGCTGAGCGGCTTCGTGGATCTGAGTAACCTCGAAGTCGATGTCGCCCACTCCGGCGGTATTGGACAGCAAATCGGCAAGGCTGGGCTGCCCGTCAGGAAGTGGAATCTCGGACGTGGCGGGTGGGGCGTACATTGGTTGTTTTCTATCATCGTTTTGGCACTGGGCAGGGAACGTTTCGCTGGTGCGTGGCATTGTGGGGGTGTGAGCGTGGTTGACGGAGAACAACACCTATGGTGATGGCCAATACCGAGCGGATTGCTCGGGCGCTCGACTTGTTGCGCGATGGGATGCGGCCGAAGTGCGAGGATACGTGGCAGGGGTTCTACGGCGACGGGTGGCTCGAGACGGTCAACAGTCGGCTGCACACTCCTGATCGCAATCCATCCACTGAAGATGCCGCATTTCTGTTCAAGGGGATGAAGGCCACTTGGCAGGAAGTATTCGGCCATGGCTTTCCGCCGGCGATCCGGGCGCTGGTGTTCGAGGTGGCCGATGCTCGCAACAGCTGGGCGCACCAGCAAGCCTTGTCCACCGACGACACGGCGCGGGCACTCGACTCGATGGAACGGTTGCTGGAGGCCTTCGGCAATCTCGATGAGCGCCAGCAAATCCGAAATCTTCGCCGCGACCTCATGCGCCAGATGGTGGAGGAGGAATCTCGCGCCGAGCGTCGCAAGACGGCGGCCAAGCCCACCGAGGGCCATCCCACCGCGGGATTGACTCCGTGGCGAGAGATCATCACGCCCCACGCTGATGTAGCTCAGGGGAACTTTGAGCAAGCCGAATTCGCAGCCGATTTGTTCGAGGTGCTGAGCGGCAACGCTGAACCGGAGTATCAGGATCCTCAGGAGTTCTTCGCTCGCACCTACATCACCCAGGGTCTGCGGGATCTACTCGTTGGGGCTGCTCGCCGGCTGTCGGGGGGTGGGGGCGACCCGATCATCGAGTTGCAGACCAACTTCGGAGGCGGCAAGACCCACAGTCTGATTGCGCTCTACCACCTGGCCTCGGGCGTGCAGGCCAAAGAGTTGCCCGGAGTGGGGGAGATCCTTGCTGAAGAAGGCTTGTCATTGCCTGATGATGTGTCTCGGGCGGTGATGGTCGGCCAGATGATCTCCCCGTCGAAGCCTGAGCAGGTAGAAGACGGCGTATCTCTTCACACCTTGTGGGGCCGGATGGCCTATCAACTTGGCGGACGGGATGCCTATGAGCTGGTCAGAGTTGATGACGAGGCAGGGACCAACCCGGGGGCAGCGCTAAGAACGCTTTTCCAGCAGTGCGGCCCGGCAGTGGTGCTAATCGATGAATGGGTGGCCTACGCCCGACAGCTGCGCGACGGCGGCGATGGGCCGCTCCTCGTTGGCGGCGACTTCGACACCCAGTTCACCTTTGCCCAGGCGCTCACCGAAGCCGCCGGGGCAGTTTCCAACGTGGTAGTGCTGGTGTCGATACCCGCTTCCGACGTCGAAGTGGGTGCCGAGCGAGGGCGCACAGCGCTGGAGAAGCTGAAGAACGTGGTCACCCGCAAGGCAGCCCAGTGGCAGCCGGCATCACCCGATGAGTCGTTTGAAATTGTTCGGCGGCGGCTGTTCGACCCGGTGCCGTCAGAGATGGCCAGGGTGCGCGACGGAGTCATTCGGGCGTACTGCGATATGTACCGGGACCAGGCCAAGGAGTTCCCGTCGGGAGTGGGCGAGGCCGACTATCGCAAGCGGATGGAGTTGTCGTACCCGATCCACCCTGAGCTGTTCGACCGGCTTTTCGACGACTGGTCTGCCCTGGACAAGTTCCAGCGAACCCGCGGTGTGTTGCGGCTGATGGCGCTGGCCATCTCCCAGCTGTGGCAGCGCGGCGACCAGTCGCTTTTGATCATGCCGGGCAACTTGCCGATGGACTCTGGGGCGCTGGTCAGCGAGATGAAGAAGTATCTGGAGGAAGCCTGGGATCCAGTCATCAAGTCGGACGTCGATGGCGCCAACGCCTTACCGCTTCGCATTGACAACGCCAACAGCCATTTTGGCCGACTTTCCGCCACCAGGCGAGCGGCCCGAACCGTGTACATGGGCTCGGCGTCCCGGCCCGATGGCAAGCGGGGAGTTGACCTGAAGTCGGTGGTGCTGGGCTGTGTGCAGCCCGGCGAGCCAATCGGTCAATTCGCTGACGCGCTTCGTCGGCTCTCGGGGGAGGCCACCCACCTATACGTGGATGGTGCCCAGTATTGGTATTCGCTCCAGCCCAATGTCACCAGGATGGCTGCAGACCGGGCCGCTTCGAACTACACCGACAATCACGCCGATGATGAAGTGAAGGTCCGGCTCGCCAATCAACGGGACCGAGGTGACTTTGCCGCGGTGCAGGTGTTTGCCGAGGGACCGGGCGACGTCCCGGACGACGATGACGGTGTGCGGCTCGTGGTACTCGAACCTGATGCCACCCATTCAGCCAATGACGAGCACTCTCCGGCCGTAGCCCTGGCCCAGAACATCTTGGATCAGCGCCACGGCGGTCCCCGCCTGAATCGCAACCTGCTCGTATTCGTGGCCGCCTCGGCCAATCGGTTGAGCGAGCTCCGCGACGCAGCTCGGCTGTATCTGGCTTGGCGGTCCATCGTCGATGAACACGAGCCCCTTGACCTGACCCCCCACCAGAAGGGACAGGCTGAGAGCAAAATGAAGGAAGTCTCTCAGCAGGTGGACAGCTTGATTTCAGAGACGTTCACCCAGGTGCTTACTCCTAAACAGGAAGCTGGCACCTCCGAAATTGAGTGGCAGACCACGAGGGCAACCGCCAGTGGCGACATAGGAGCTCGGGTGTCCAAGAAGTTGGCCACTGAGGAAAAGATGATCGCCGCCTACAGCGGAGTGCGGGTGCGCATGGACATCGACCGCCGTGACCTGTGGACAGAACAGGGCGACGTGACCTTGAGGGAGCTGCGAGAAATCTACGCCCGCTATCCCCACATGCCGAGGCTCTCATCACCTCATGTGCTCGACTCTGCCATAAGCGCGGGAACTGCCAGCACCGATTGGGCCCAAGAGACCTTCGCCTACGCGGATGCCCACGACGGGTCAACCTGGGTCGGGATCCAAACCGGCCAACACGTCATCCCCGCTCCTAGTGGTCTCCTCGTTCACCCCGACCGACTGCCTGAACCCGCAGAACCAGAGCTCACGGTTGAGCGTCCTGAAGGCGGCCCCGAGACATCTCCCCCAGGTGACCAGGGGGTTGGCGCCGAGTCAGCGCCAACCCAGGGTTCAACCCAGTTCTACGCCCAGTTCGACCTCGACCCCGTGCGCTGCATCAAGGAGCTTGGTGAGATCGCCGAACACATAAGCGCCCACCTCGGCCCCGACGTCGAGCTCGTCCTAGAAGTACGAGCCACCAACCCTGACGGCTTCAACGAATCCACCCAACGTACAGTGTCCGAAAACGCCTCCAACCTCGGCGCTACCGCTTCCGAGTTTGAGTAGTACTGCTACACTTGGCCATACCACCAGCTATAGAAATCACCGTTCACTATGGCGGCTCAAATATTGTATATCGTTGCGGCCAGCTGTACTATAGCGGCTTTTTTGTGGAGGGCAATCGGAGATAGCACGCCCAGCGAAAGCACGAGAATTCGAAATAAATTAATCCATCGTGGCTATCTTTTGCGAATTGCCAGAAGTGCAAGTAGTCAAGTCATAGCGACATCAGGGCGGGTTCCTTTGGAGATAGCCACGCCAGATTCGCCTAACCCGTTACTTGCACTTCATTTCCACCTTAGGTGCATTCTTGCGGCCCTCTTTCTTCGACCATCTTCTCGAAAACCTGCTTTTGTTGTGGATAGCATAGACATTCAATCTGGTTCTGGCACAGATAAAAGCATAGATGGGCTGCAATTAGGAGGATTTAGGATAATTGCAAGATTGCATATGTCGGAAAATCTAGATCACTTCTATCGATCCATCAAGCCCAGCCCACTGGGCAGATTGAGTCTTCGTAGAAAACAGGAGATTGCAATTGTCGATAGTGGCGCCTCATTCAATCTAGGACACCGGGTTGTAGTCTACCAAGTGGATATAAGAAGGCGCTGCTTGACAACTGAAGGGGACTCAATTGTAACGTTGGTATCCGCTAGGACACCTGACGGCCCAAAACCACAGCCTAAATTCATCGATCCTGATGAGATGTCGCCGAATGTCCTTTCGCTTGTAGTGCCCAAAACTGGCAAGAACCATCCTCCAATCGAAACGCATGGTCCAATGCTGATAAAGCAAGCAATCGCAATCAGGCTTTGGGTGTGGTTCTGGACCTCATTGACCACATTGATATTGTCGGTATTATTTGTCGCTGCTATGGCAGCATTGAGCATTGTCCAACCTCGAAGAGTCATCAAGTGTGTCTGGCGTGGAATTCGGTACCTATTAGACTTATCGCCAGTCATTCTTAGAAATTCATTGCAGGTCGCAAAAGGAACGTACATAATATTTTTTGGTTCTCGAACAAGATTGGAAGCAAACTGCGATATCCCAGGAGCAGAACGAAATGATGATATCGAACTCTATGTCTTGAGACGTGCCATTACTGTGTATCTACTGGCCAATACACTCATTTGTCTAGTACTTCTTGCAGTCACAGAAGACAGTGGAATATTTGAAGTCTCAGTCTCAAATGGTTATTTCAGCTTGGCATGGATGTTCTGGGCCGCATGTCTACTCATATATGTGATCGTACATCTTGGACGAAAGCTATTGTATGAGCGGAAGAGTGAAGGTTGGAGTGGCGGGACAACAAGGTGTATAAGGGATGGAGATCTTTTGCGTGATGGAAGATAGTTGGATACTGGCAGGAGCCAATTGATCCTACGACAGAGCTAGGGAGGCTGGACCTACTCGTCAGTGATTGCTAGCACGGATAGCACGCCCTCTGGTTCGACAACGAGAAAGACCACGTACACGCTTCTCACTCTTGCCCAGCGCCACATGGGTGACAGCCCAGGGAAGCGATTGCCTGGCAACTCGTTGAGGGGCCGGTTGGCTAGATCTTGCAGGCCCAGCAGCAGTTGCTCGATGTCTTCAGAGCCCTGACCTGCTGCCCAAGCGTCCAGATGTACATCCAGCGATGAGAATCGCCAGGGCATTCTGCTAAGGCGGGCGAATGCGCTAAGTCAGAGAACGCATGCGCTCGACTCGCTCTCGTATGTCATCGCAAGTCACCAGGTCGGTGAATGTATGGCCCTGTGCGATGCGAGCTTGCAGGTCGGCTTCTGCGTCCTTGAACAACCTTTCAAGAGCTGTGTAGCTGAGGCCCGGAATAGGGGATTCGGGCGAAGGTTTGGGCACGCAGTCAGGGTAGCGACCTCAGGCTTTGATCACAACGCTCGTTGGGACAGAGTTCTGTCCTGGGACCGCTACTGCCGTCTTAGGTAAACGGTCCAGTTGGTGAGGCCGACGAGGGCACCGCCGACGATGTTGCCGAGGGTGACGGCGACGAGGTTGTGGGCCACCCAACCGAAGTTGAGGCGGTCGACTTGATCGGCGGTGAGGCCGGCGGCGGCCAGGGCTTCGGCGTCGGTGGACACCAGCCAGCCCAGGGGCAGGAAGAACATGTTGGCGATGCTGTGCTCGAAGCCGGCGGCCACGAAGGCGGTGATGGGCAGGAGGATACCGATCATCTTGTCCACCAGCGAGCGGCCGGCCACCGCCATCCACACCGCCAGGCACACCAGCATGTTGGCCAGCAGCCCCCGCACGAACGCAGTGCCGAACGACAGGTTCACCTTGTCGTTGGCGATCTGGATGGTCCGCACCGAGAAGGCGTAGTCGGCCTGGGCCCACCACCGGCTGAAGTACAGCAGGAATACGATCACCAGCGAGCCGACGAGGTTGGCCACGAAGGCCAGCGCCCAGTTGCGGGTGAGCTCCGGCCCGCTGATGCGGCGGCTGAAGAAGCTGGCCACCATCAGGTTGTTGCCGGTGAACAGCTCCGATCCGGTGACCACCACCAAGAACAGCCCCAGCGAGAAGCCCGCCCCGATGAGCAGTCGGGCTGGCCCGGTGCCCAGCTCCGGGCTGACCGCGATGGTGAGGGCGAACACCCCGCCCAGGGCGATGAACGCCCCGGCCATGATGCCGAGGATGGAGGTCTGGGTGAAGTCGAATTGGGCCTTGCCGATTCCGGCCCGCTTGATCTTTCGGGCAATCTCCTCGGGGGTCAAGGCCTCTGACATGCTGCCAAACTACCCTTTTGCCCATGGCCGAGCCGGAAATGGGCACGGAGTTCTCTGCGGGAGGCGTCGTCGCCGACTCCCGCTACTACGCCGGAGCGGTTGAGGCCCTGCGAAGTTCTTGTGCTCACATAGGAGAGGCGGCCGATGCGGCCCAGCGGGCCCGGTTCTTTTCTGACATCACCGGCTGGAACGATGAGGCTGACGCCTCAGCCCACGATGCCGACAAGGCCGCCGTTATGGCCATGGCCGAGGCTTTGCGGGCCAAGGGGGCGGTTGCCGCCTACGCCGACGCCGCCCGCAGCACGCTGGCCGAGGTGACCGCCGCCTTCGCCGCGCCCGACACGCCCAGCAGCGCCATCGTGGGCGCGGGAGCCACCGATGGCGATGCCGCAGACGCAAGCGAAGATGAAGAAGGAGCGTTCTCCGGCCACTTGGCCCGTGCCCTGGTTGCACTGGTGGAGGAGCGGGAAAGGGAGGTTGATTCGGAATCAGACGAAGCCGGCTATGCCAAGATGGCCAACACACTTTCGGTGTTGGCAGGGGCCCGGTCTGCCTATAGGGCAGTTGACGAGGCACTAGTCCTGCTGGCCAATGCCCGTACCGCGTACCTCAAAGACTCGCTGGCCGCAGCGCAAACCGCGTTGGCCGCTGACTTGAAGACCGCAGTGGCCGACGACATCCGGGCGACGTCCATCGGCGAGTTCCGTTCGGCGCTGACCGCCCTGGCGGTGACCCGCACTGCATATAACGCCGAGATTGCCGACGAGCTGTGGGGGGCATTGGCAGAGGCCCGGACGAATTTGGCCGCGGCCACTGCCACAGTCTTCGAGATCCAAGCGGCCGCCGGCGACCGTGGCGGCGCTGAAGACGTCCATGCGGCATCGGCCCTGGCGTATTCGTTCAGCGATTCCGAGACCCCGGCAGATGTCTACGACGCGGCCCGGGACGTGGTCATCGAGGCCAAGGAGTTCCGGCGCCGGGCCCAGGCGGCATGCGACTCGGTCGATGCCCTGCTAGTTGAGAACCGAGCGGTGGCCGCCGACGCGTTGATCGAAGCCCGAGCAGTGGTCGGCTCGGCAGCTCTGGTGGAGATCCGGGCCGCCTACGAAATGACCAGTGCCGCGATGGACTCCCTGTTCGGGGCTCGGGCGGCCTTCGAGGTGGGATTCGACCTCACTCTCCCCGAGATCTTCGGAGACTTCGAGTTCTGAGACAATCTGAGACAGGAGTATGTGCGTGCTCTACAGCGCCACGCCCACCAGCACGGCGCCGATTGAGGCTGCGCCCGACAGCGACCCCATCATGGCGATGCGGCGACGGTCGGCAGCCTTGGTGTGCAGCCAAGCGGTTACCCCGGTGGCAATCACCAGCACGATCTTGATGGTGAGGGTGATGTGGTAGCTGTTGGCGGCGTCGTCGAACTCGACTTCGAGCAGGTTCCACAGGCCCGACAGCACCGCCAGCCAGAAGAATGGCCACGCCACTCGGGCGAACTGCTGGGCCGCGGCCTGGGTGGCCTCGGGACCGATCCGGCGCAGGGCTGGCACCAGGGCGGCCACTATCACCTGGCCTCCCACCCACACCGCAGCGCCCAGGATGTGGAGGAATACCCGGAGGGTATTGAGGTCCCAATTGGCTTCGATCATGGGCTCAACTTAGTGGTCGGGCTAGTTGGGGTTGGTACCGTCGCGCCATGAGCATCGACCGGGCCGTCTATCAGCAAGCTCTGCGATCCGACGGTGAGGCCATCGCCGCCGCCGGGCGGAGGGGCATCGACGCCGTCGTGCCGTCGTGTCCCGGCTGGACCGTACACAAGCTGCTGGCCCATGTGGGCCGGGTATACCGCTCGGTGGGGCGCCATGTGGCCGAGCGGGCCACCGAGATGATCCCCGCCGACGAGATTCCCCGTCCCCCCGAGGGCGCCGCCATCGTGGATTGGTTCGAGGAAGGCCACCAGTTCGTGCAGGAAGCACTCGATGAGGCCGATCCCAATGAAGCGGTGTGGAGCTGGGCCGGGCAGAACACCATGGCCTTCTATTTCCGCCGCATGGCCCATGAGACCGCGGTACACCGCTGGGACGCCGAGGCCGCCTTCGGAGCTCCCGGACCAATTGACTCCGACCTGGGGGCCGACGGCGTGAGTGAGCTGTTCGAAGTGGTTCTGCCGTTTGCGGTGGCCAACTGGGACATGACCCTGCCCGACGCCAGCTTGCATCTGCACCGCACCGACGGCGAAGGGGAATGGCTTCTGGTGAATGACGGGGGCCGCATCAAGATGAGCTTCGAGCACGCCAAGGGCGACGCCGCGGTGCGGGCCGGCGGCACCGATCTGCTGTTGCTGGTGTGGGAGCGCATCGGGCTCAACAGCCCCGGCGTGGAGACCTTCGGCGACGACGCCGCCGCCCGAGCCTGGTTCGCCCTGTCCCGCTAGAGCCGCGGAGCAGCCTGGCCATGGCCGACGACACACCACCACCACCAGCGCCGATGCCGTCGATCCCCACTCGGGCCGATGTGTTCGATCAGTACATGCCCATCGGGCTGTTCTTGGTGCTCAACAGCGCGTTTGGCTTGGTCCCTGCCATCGTGGCCATGACGCTGTGGGCCGTCAAGGCCCAGGTCAGCCGGTACCGCCGAGGACTGCCGCTGGGACGAGTGATGCCGATCATCGTGGTGTACCTGCTCATCCGGGGCACGTTCGGCATCATCTACGACAGCGAGGACGTGTACTTCGGCATCGGCATCTCGGCCAAGGCACTGGCTGCTCTAGCCCTGTTGATCTCCGCGGCCATGCGGCGGAACGCCACCGGCTACGCCCTGCCGCTTCTGGTGCCCATCGACAGCGACACCAAGTCCCACCCTGAATACCGAGCCGCCACCCGGCGGGTCTCCGTCGCGGTGGCGCTGATCGTGTTCGCCAGCGTCGGATTCGACATCTGGCTGCTTCGGAACGCCTCAATCAATAAATTCGTGTTCATACGCCTGGGCGTCAACTGGGGGGCATCGATTGCGACGATTCTGGGCGTGGGCCTGTACCTCGACCGCCGCCTGCGCCGCATCCCCGGCTTCCCCGGCATGATGGACCTGGTGGAGCGCCGCCTAGGGGATCTCGGCATGAAACCGCCGTCTACCCCCAGTGGATGACCGGTTCGTTGGGATGACCGGCCAGCTCTGGCATCACTAGAGTTTCGGCCATGACTGAGAACAATTGGGGAAGATGGGGCGACGAGGATGAGCGGGGGGCGCTGAACTTGCTCACCCCCGATGTTGTGAAAGAGGCCAGTGCCTCGATCACTTCCGGCAAGGTGTACCCGCTGGGCATTCCCATCCAGTCGCAGGGCGTTCCCATCATGGACTACCGGGGTACGCCCATGCGCCTCACCCTCCAGAATGCCTCCGACGAGGGCATCTACGAGGCCTACGGGTGCCACGCCGGCACCGGCGCCCACGAGGACGTGCTGGTGTTCGCCTCCCACACCACCAGCCACATGGACGCCCTGTGCCATGTGTACGGCCAAAACCAGCACTACAACGGCTTCTCCAAAGAGGCCATGAAGACCCACACCGGGGCCTCCCGGCTGGGCATTGAGAAGGTGGGCGCCATCGCCGGGCGGGCCATCCTGTTGGACATGGTGGCCCACATGGGTGCCGACAAGTGGCTGGAAGCGGGCACGCCGATCAGCGGGGCCGACCTAGCCGCCTGCGCCGACGCCCAGGGCACCCCGGTGCGAGCGGGCGACATCGTGTTGATCCGCACCGGCTACCTCGACATGTGGTGGTCGATTGAGGCCGACCCCACCGCCGAGCAGCCCTTCGCCCAGCCCGGCATCAACAACGACGGGGCCGAGTGGCTGATGGCCCACGACGTGGTGGCCGTAGGGTCCGACAACGCGGCCATCGAGGTCATCCCGTTCGACGAGAACGACTTCCTCACTGTCCACAAGATCCTGCTGGTGGGCGCGGGCATCTACATGCTGGAGTTTTTGAACTTTTCAGAGATGGCCGCCGACGGCTGCTACGAGGGCTTCATGACCGTGTCACCGCTGAACGTGACTGGAGCTACCGGCAGCCCCATCAACCCGGTGGTCATCGGCTAGACGCCAGACGGTGGCTGAGGCACAGGCAGCGGTGATAGCTGGCAAATTGCTGGGCACCCCCGAGGGGGCGGTGCTCGACCAGGTGCGGGTGCTGGAAGTCACCCGCACCATCGGTGGGGCCTACACCGCCAAGCTGTTCGCCGATGCTGGCGCTGAGGTGATCAAGGTCGAGCCCCCTGGTGGTGATCGGCTGCGGTCATGGTCGGCATCGGGATCGCCCGTAGGCGGCGATGACGGCGACGGCGCCTTCTTCCAGTTCCTCAACGCCGGCAAGCGCAGCTCGGTGGTCGATCTGGACGAACCCCGGGGACGGGACCGGTTCCGGTCGTTGGCCGCCTCCGCTGATCTGATCGTGGAGGACTTGGGCGCCGGGGTCGTCGAGTCAATGGGTTTGGGCCACGCCGAACTGGCCGAAGCCAACCCGTCTCTGGTGATGCTGTCGATCTCGCCGTGGGGACGAGGGGGACCATGGGACCAGCGCCCGGCCAACGAGTTCACCCTCCAGTCCTGGGTGGGCTCCACCCACAGCCGTGGTATTCCTGGAGAGATGCCCCTCGGAGTGGGGGGCCAGTTGGGTGACTTCCTCGTTGCGGCCAATGCCGGGGCACTGGGACTGGCCGCGCTGATGGCCGCTCGGCGAGACGGCGCCCCCGGCGAGCATGTGGACGTGTCGACCTATGAGGCCATGACCACCAGCTTCGTGGTTTACGCCCACCTCTATGCGGCCTACGCCTCCGAGGCCCGCACCGGGGCTACCCGCTCGATTGAGATCCCCTCGGTGGAGCCGGCCAAAGACGGCTGGGTGGGCTTTTGCACCATCACAGGCCAGCAGTTCAAGGACTTCTGCGTGGTCATCGACGACCCCGAAATGGCCGATGATCCGAGGCTGTCCAGCGGAGACGGGCGGATGGACCACCGTGACGAAGTGTGGAACCGCATCGCCCGCTTCACTCAGGCCCACACCGTGGACGCGATCGTGGACAAGGCCACCCTGCTGCGAGTGCCGGTGGCTCCCATCGGCGATGGCAGCCGAGTAGCCCAGATCGACCACTTTGCCGACCGGGGGGTGTACGTGGAGAACCCCGGCGGGTTCACCCAGCCCCGAGTGCCGTACCAGCTCACTGCCCGCCCACCCCGCCCGGTGCCGCCTGCGCCCGCCTTGGGCGAAGCCGATGGAGAACTCGAGGGCGCAAGGACAAGTTCGGCACCGGCGCCGAGCCTCGGTCCGGCGCGCACCGAGCCGTCGCTTCCGCTAGCTGGCCTCCGGGTCTGCGATCTGGCCACGTTCTGGGCCGGACCGGTGGCGTCGTGCCTGTTCTCGGTACTGGGTGCCGACGTGATCAAAGTGGAGTCCATCCAGCGACCCGATGGAATGCGTTTCGCCAGCGGGCTTTCACGCGACGACCTGTGGGAGTGGAGCCCGGTGACCCACGGGGCCAACACCGGCAAGCGCTCGGTGACCCTCGACCTTGCCAGCGACGACGGCTTGGCGTTGGTGAAGCGGCTCGTCGAGATGTCCGACATCGTGATCGAGAACTACTCCCCGAGGGTGGTGGAGAACTTCGGCTTGGACTGGGATGAGGTCCACCGGCTCAATCCCGATGCCATCATGGTGCGGATGCCGGCCTTCGGGTTGACCGGGCCGTGGCGCGACCGAACCGGCTTCGCTATGACCATCGAGCAGGCCAGCGGCCTGGCCTTCCTCACCGGCGATCCCGATGGCCGCCCGCTGGTGCCGCGGGGCATGTGCGACCAACTGGGCGGGATGCACGCGGTTTTTGCCACGCTTCTGGCCGTTGAGCACCGAGCCCAGACCGGCAAAGCACAGTTGGTGGAGGTGCCGCTGATCGAGGCCGGGCTCAACGCCGCCGCCGAACAGGTGATCGAGTGGACCGCCTATGGCCAACTCCTCCAGCGCCAGGGCAACCGTTCGCCCTATGCCGCCCCCCAGGGCATCTATGCCGCGGTTGGCGAGGACCGCTGGGTGGTTATCTCGGTGGACGACGATCCCCAATGGCCCGCCTTGGCCGAGCTGATCGGGCACCGCGAATGGGATCGGTGGACCAGCCGAGACGAGCGCCACGCCCACCACGATGAGATCGACGCCGCCATCAGCAGTTGGGTGGCCGGAATGGACCGGGACGCCGCCGTGGAGGAGCTTCTAGCCGCCGGCGTGCCCGCTGCGCCGGTGATCTCTGGTCGGGAGTCGATAGACAATCCCCAGATCGCGGCCCGGGGCCACCAGCAGTGGATGAACCACGTGGTGGTCGGAGCGGTGCCCTATCCCAGCTTCCCCGGCCGGTTCAACGGCCAATACCACCGCCTCGGTCGTCCCGCCCCCACTCTGGGCGAGCACAACGAGGAGATACTCCACGACATGCTCGGCCTCGACGACGCCGAGATCGCCCGCCTCGCCGAGACCCAGGTAATCGGCACTCGCCCCGCTTTCTGGGGTTGACAGCCTGGCCCGGCTGAGGCTTGGCGTTTCGGCAGGAATAGGGTGGCCGTCGATGTTCCTCGATCTCACCGAAAGCCAGCTTGACCTGCAAGCCGCCCTGCGCTCCTACTTCGACAGCCTCATGACCCCGGAGCGGCGGGACGCCCTAGGAGGTGAGCATGGGGGACCGGTGTACAAGGAGACCGTGCGGCAATTGGGCAAGGACGGCTGGCTGGGGGTGGGCTGGCCCAAGGAGTGGGGCGGGCAGGGCTACACGCCGCTGGAACAGCTCATCTTCTTCGAGGAGGCCAACCGGGCCGGGGTGCCCCTGCCGTTTGTGACCCTCAACACGGTGGGACCGGCCCTGAACGTATACGGCACCGAGGAGCAGAAGGCGTTCTTCTTGCCCAAGATCCTGGCCGGGGAGCTGCACTTTTCCATCGGCTACTCCGAGCCCACCGCAGGCACCGACCTGGCTTCGCTGAAGACCCGGGCGGTGCGCGACGGCGACGAGTGGATCATCAACGGCCAGAAGATCTGGACCACCGGCGGCCACGAGTCCGACTGGATATGGCTGGCTACCCGCACCGATCCCGATGTGCCCAAACACAAGGGCATCACCATCTTCGCGGTGGACACCACTCTGGAGGGATTCAGCCACACTCCCATCTGGCTCCTGGGCGGAGGCCACACCAACACCACCTACTACAACGACATCCGGGTGCCCGACTGGGCCCGCATCGGCGAGGTGAACGGGGGCTGGAAGCTCATCACCGCCCAGCTCAACCACGAGCGGGTGGGCCTCGCCCCGGCGGGCAACATCGACGGGCCACTGCGCCGAGTGGTGGATTGGGCCCGCCAGACCACCCTGGACGACGGCCGCCGGGTGATCGACCAGGAGTGGGTGCGCCTCGCCCTGGCCGAGGTGTATGCCCGCAACGAGGCGCTCAAGATGTACAACTGGAAGGTGGCCACCGCGCTGGAGGACACCGAGCTGAAGCCCGCTGATGCCTCGGCCATGAAGGTGTTCGGCACGGAGCTGAAGGTGAAGTCGTTTCAGGCGCTCATGGAGGTGCTGGGGCAGCGGTCGTACTTGGTGAAGGGAACGCCGGAGGCTGTTCTTGCCGGCGAGTTGGAGCGGGCCTATAGAGGGGCGCCGGTGGGAACCTTTGGCGGGGGAGTGAACGAGGTGCAGCGAGACATCATCGCCACCGCGGGGATGGGCTTACCTCGGTCTCCCCGTTAGAAGGTTGTCGTCTGGCCGCCGTTGGAGCGGAAGACGTTGCCGGTGGCGAATTTGCCGGCATCTGAGGCCAGGTAGAGCATGAGGTAAGCCTGGTCGATGGACTCTCCGAGGGCGCCGATGGGGGAGAGGTCTCGGGCGTAGTCCAAAAACTCGTCGTAGGCCTCTTGGTTGAGAGTTCCGTCGTCGTTGTGGAGGCGCCAGGTGGTGAAGGGGGTCAGAGTGCTGCCCGGCGCCAGGGTGCACACCCGGATGCCGTAGCGGCCCACTTCTAGAGCCATTGTGCGGCCCAGCATGGCCACCGCGGCCTTGGTGAAGGCATATACCCCGATGCCCTCGTAGGCCAGGTCGATGGCCCCCGACGAGATATTCAAGATCACCCCGCCGCCATCGTCTTTCATTGCTTTGACGGCGGCCTGGCACCCGTAGAGCACGCCCTTGAGGTTCAAGTTGATGCCGGCGTCGATGTCCTGGTCGGTGAGGTCTTCGATCAAGCCGGGGAACATTGCCCCCGCGATGTTGGCGATGATGTCCAGACCGCCGTAAGCGTCCACCGCACGGGCCACCAGCGCCTCGACCTCATCGCGGGAGGTCACGTTGCAGGCCTGGGCGATGGCCTCGCCACCGTCCTCGCGGATCCGCTTGGCGGTGTTCTCCGCCCCCTCGACGTCGAGGTCGCCGCACACCACTTTGGCCCCGGCCGCGGCGAACAACTCGGCTGTTGCTTCCCCGATGCCCGAGGCCGCTCCGGTGATCACCGCCACTTTGCCGTCCAGCCGGAATGCGTCCAGCGCGTCTGCCTTCATCAGATCCTCCTGTTACCTTTGCGGCTGCCGAGATCAATCAACCGCACAAGGCAGGCAGCCCCGTGCGACTCATCAGGGAGCAATCATGGCAGATGGCGTGAAGGGATACGGAGTGCTGGTGACAGGTGGGGGCACGGGAATTGGCCACGCCTGTGGGGCGGCACTGGCCGCCGACGGTGCCGCAGTCACAATCTGCGGACGCACCGAGTCGAAGCTGGCCGATTCGGCCGAGCGTATCGAGAAGGTGGCCGACAACGGGGGCAGCGTGGCCTATGTGGTGGCCGACGTGACCGACGAGGCCTCGGTCGCCGCGGCCATCGCTGCCGCGGCCGAGCCCACCGGGACGCTGAACGGCGTGGTGGCCAATGCCGGGGGCGGCGGGGGCATGGGTCCCTACCATGTGCAGGACACCGACGAGTTCTTGCGGGTGCTGCATCTCAACGTGCTGGGCACCATGCTCACCATAAAGCACTCGGTTCCCCGGATGAGGTCCGCCGGGGGAGGGTCGTTCGTGGGCATGTCGTCGATCGCCGGACAGATCACCCACCCCTATTTCGGGGCCTACACCCCCGGCAAGGCGGGTATCGAGGCCATGATGCGCAACGCGGCCGACGAGTACGGCCCGGCCAACATTCGGTTCAATGCCATCCGCCCCGGGTTCATCGCCACCGAGATCATGGAAGGCATCCCCCGCGACGGCGACGTGTACGAGAGCTACATCGTCAACACCCCTATGGCCGACGTCGGCCAGCCCGAGGATGTGGGCCATTTGGCCCGGTTCCTGATCGGGCCGGAGTCCCGGTGGATCACCGGGCAGTGCATCAACGTCGACGGCGGTCACAGCCTGCGACGGGGCCCCGACTTCGGGCCGTTCATCGCCCCGGCGCTGGGCCCCGATGTGATGCTGGGCGCTCTGCCCGAAGCCTGATCGGCGGGGGCAAGGCAGCAGGCGCGATGCGAGGGGAGAACTAGTGAAGTACTACGCCGCGGTGATGTTCGAGGAGACCGACCAACTGGTGGACATCGCCCGGGCCGCCGAGGCAGAGGGGTTCACCGGGGTGGCCCTGGCCGACCACGTGGCCGTGCCCGCCGGGTTCGCCTCGGTACACCCGTCGGGGGAGAATCCCTTCGACCACACCTCGCCGTTTGCCGACCCACTGATCACCGCGTCGGCCATGCTCAGCGCCACTACCTCGCTGGAGGTGCTCACCTACGTGTACATCCTGCCCATGCGCGACCCGTTCTCGGTGGCCAGCCAGGTGGCAACCCTGTCGCTGTTGTCGGGCAACCGGCTCCGGCTGGGCATAGGAGTGGGCTGGCTGCGAGAGGAGATCGAGCTGCTGGGAGCCGACCCCCGCACCCGGGGGCGGCGCACCGATGAGATGATCGAGATCTGCCGTCGCTTCTGGCGCGACGGCACCGCCGAGTTCCACGGCGAGTTCTTCGATTTCGGCCCCACCGGGGTGTATCCCCAGCCCGAAGCGCCGGTCTCCATCTGGGTGGGGGGCAAGTCGGAGGCCGCTCTGGCCCGGGCGGTGCGCAACGACGGCTGGGTGGGCATGAACTACGACCTGCCCGAGATCCACCAACTGCTCGACCGCCTGGGCGAGCTGCGCCGGGAGGCCAGCAAAGAGGACGGGCCCTTCGAGACAATGGTCATCCCCAACGCCGACCCGTCACCCCGGCTGCACGACAAGATGAACGAGCACGGGGTCACCTCCACCATCGCCATGCCCTGGTACCCCGGCGACCAGTCACACGCCTCCATCGAGGCCAAGCGGGACGCCCTGGGCCGCTTCGCTGACGCCTTCATCCGGCGCTGAGGCCCGTGTCAGCTCAGACCGCACCCCCGATGGCCAAGGGCTCGGTGTCGCTGCGGCTGTACCCCCACGACGGACCGGCCGCTGAGCAGTTGGACGAGGTGCGCGAACTGGCTCGGCGGGCGGTGGAAGTGGGCTACGACGGGGTCATGGTGTCGGAGCACCACGCTGGCTTCCCGGGCTATTTCCCCAGCCCCCAGCAGATGGCCGGGTTCTTGCTGGCCGCCATGCCATCAGGGTGGGCTGCGCCCTGCCCGCTGCTGCTGCCCATGAAGCCCTACGCGCTCATCGCCGAGGAGGTGGCCTGGCTGGCGGCTGCCTTCCCGGGCCGGGTGGGGGCGGGTTTCGCATCCGGGGCGCTGCCAGTGGACTTCGAACTGGCCGAGGTGCCGTTCGACGAGATCACCCCGCGCTTCAAGCAAGCATTGCCCCTGGTAGTGGCCGCGCTGCGCATCCGCAACCAGCTCGATCTACACGGCGACCTGGTTGAACGGCTCAAGTCGTTGACTGGCGATTCAGATTTCTCGGGCCCCGGTCAGGGCTGAGCCTACGGCTTCGATACGACCAGGGTCCTTGCTGCTTTGTCGTGCCAACCCTGTCGATCCCGATCCCACATCAGGGCCAGATAGCAGAGGAGATACAGAATCTCCCCAATGTACGAAAGGTAGAAGGCGGGAATGAGCAAGACCGCGGGCAATGACCAGCGGATGATCGACTGCCCCCATGCGGGAGCGCGACCCCATTCAGGCTGGAAGAGGTCTTCGGCTCGCACTACCTGTGTTCTGGTTGCCATCTTGCCGAGTGTCTGGCCCTTCAATGCGGTCAGTCCGATTTCGTAGATTGCGCTGAACAGGAGCGGTACCCAAAAGAGCCCGTCCACACTCTCGGCGTAGTCCTCTAAGGCGTCAGAGTTGTATTCCTCGCCTACCGGAATGGGCTTGATGTCGGTGAAGTGAAGGGCAAGCAACAAAGCAATGGTCAGCAGAAAAAAGAAAGCAAAATCGATGAGGCGACCGCCAAAACGGGCGGTGCGAGAGGCTAGTTGGACCGGCTGGCCGGACGAGAGATTGGCTTGGTTGGCCGTTGCTCCTGAGACGCCGGCTGGAGGAGTAGAAGGGCCCTGAGGTGGCCTCAGGTTCTCCGCCCCAGTGAGGGGATCCAAGGATTGGACCCCGTTGTCGGCCACGTACTCTGTCCACTCCTCCCCATCCCACCAGCGGTACTCGTGACGGGTCGTGGGGTCCGACTCCCAGGCAGGGTCGCTCATGCGGAGGCCAGGCTACCTCGTGATCGACTATGCACCAGCGGTCTAGATCACCGCACGGAGAGTGGTAGTCGGACTAGACGGCCCGAGAGTCGGTCAGCGGGACTGCTTCACCACTACAAGGGTGCTCCCGGCCATGTCATGCCACCCCTGACGGTCATTGCCCCAGGTGAGAGACAGGCGGCAGAACAGCGTCACCAGCCACCCGATGAACGGGATAAGCAGCAACAGTCCCGGTATGAACCACCGTCGGACCGACCGGATGGGCCCTGGCCTGTCTCCGTTGTCTTTGCGGATGACGTGGATCCCGGTGGCCATCTTCCCCAGGGTTCGCCCCCCCGCCGAAATCATTGTGACCTCATACAGCAGGCCCACAAGGAACACCGGAGTGATGGCGAGCCAGTAAAACCTCAACCCAGACCATGACCCATAGTCCCAAAAGCCCAGGGCTTCGAATACAAGGATTGTGGGAAAGAGCAAGGCAAGCCAGAACACGACCATGATCGCGAGGTCGACGAGCCGAGCACCGAGCCTGGCGCCGGGGGTGGCCAGCAGCACCGCCTGGCCGGTCTTTGTCCGAGACCAGGTCGCCTTGGGCGATGCAGCCCGGTTGACTTTCACCACCATGGTTCCCGCGGCCAAGTCGTGCCACCCCCGGCGATCGCGGTGCCAAGTCAGGGCGAGGTAGCAAAGAAGGGGCAAGATCAACCCAGCGAACGGGATCAAGCCCAGCAGGCCGGGGACAGACCACCGGCGCAGCGCCATGCCGAGAGTGGGGATGCTGCCGTCGTTGGTGTTCACCATCTTGATCCCCGCGGCCATCTTGCCCAGGGTCTGGCCCTTTGTTGCGGTGAACGCGACTTCATAGACGAAGGCGATGAACAGGGGCACTCCGAAGGCAATCCACTCTCCAACGGTCGGTGAGGATACGAAAATGCCGCCGACTTCGCCCCAGTCGATGTCACCTTCTGTTGTGAAGTATGCGGGGAAAGCAATTTGTGTCGTGACCAGGAATGAGTCGATGATCCTAGCCCCGAGCCGGGCCCCCGGGCTGGCCAGCGTCACGCTTCGCCCATCGCCGAACTCGGCCATCCGGCCGCCGTACAGGAATTGTCCGGCTTCGGTGGTCTCTGACCCAGCCGGCCCAGAAGGGGTGGGTAGGGAGTCGAGGCCAGTGACCGGGTCGCTGTTGGCAACCCCGTCGTCGGCGACATGGTGGGTCCATCGCTCGCCGTCCCACCAACGGTACTGATGGCGGCCGGAGGGGTCAGGCTGCCAGGCTGGGGTGGTCACAGCTCAGATGGGGACGGCCAATCGTCCAACTAATCGTCTTCCCAAATCTGCGACGAGGGGTGGGAACGGTCGAAGAGGTGGTTGGGGTCGTGAACCACCACCGTCTTCAGCATCATGTCCCATAGTGCTTGATTCCGCCTGCTGACAAGCAGGGCGATTGCATTGGCCAATAGCCAGATAATGCTGAATCCAGGAAAGATCAACCCCAAGGGGATGCCTATGAGTACGCCCAATACAAAGTTCCGCAGAGCCATCCATCCCCAGTTAGCGGTTCTCCGTTCCTCCAACCGCACGACTCGCATCCTTAGCAATTGTTTGGCCGGGGTCTGGCCGCGTGCCCAGACGATGAACATCCAAATGATGTAGCCAATGCCCAGGGTGACAATTGTCAGCGGGATCTCAAGTAGGTACGCCCCGAACCGCCGGCCCTTCGACGCCAGCATCGGAATCGGATCGGGGAACCGCGCCCTAGAATCGGGCACAGATACTCCCGGGAACGAGCCTGGAGGCGGAGGCAGTACTGGCGGGGACGTTTGTCGGGGAATCCTCGCCTCATCGGCGCTGACAGGATCAACCGACTGCACACCGTCGTCGGCCACTTGATCAGTCCACTCCTCGCCATCGAACCAGCGGTACTGATGACGTCCTGTCGGGTCGGGCTCCCAGGCTGAAACACTCACATCAATGCACGCTAGCGGGAAGATTGGCTAGTAATAGTTCGGCGTGACTGGTACGGCGGCGCTGGCCCGGTCTTCAGCACGTGGGTGCCGGCAACCTTGTCATGCCAGCCTCGGCGATTGCGGTCCCAGACTGGGGAGAGGTAGCAAAGCAACGCCAGGAAAATGCCCGCGTAGGGGATGAGGAGGAGCAAGTATGGAATGGCAAAGCGTTTGGCTGACCTCTGCCATCCTGGTCGAAGAGTGCTGTTCACTTGAGTAACGCTTATGCCCATTATGAATTTGCCAAAAGTCTGACCCCTGGTCGCAACCAAGGCAATCTCATAGACTGCCGCGATCACCGCGAAGAGCGCCGACCACAAGAAAAATTGAAGTGTGGATGCGTCGTCTTCAAAGGAAGATCCCCAGGCAGACCGCTCGATGACAGTCAAAACGACTCCAGCTGCGAACCAATCGACGATTCGAGCTGCCAAGCGATGGCTGCGGGGGGCAAGCTCCAACCGTTTACTCTCGTCCAACGCAGACTTACCGCTCGCATCGGAGGTTGAATAGTCAGCCATTCGACTAGACACACTAATCCCTGACGCCGATTGGCGGTCGGCGTCGGATTCAAACAGAGTGATGTCGATGACGGGCTACGACGAGTTCTCCATGTTGGCGGACAACGCCGCTGAGGTGGGGCTCGACTGGGACGGGCCGCCTCCAGTGGAGCGTCGCCGGGTGGAGTTGCCCGGTGGGCTCGGTTTGAGCGCCATCGTGTGGGGGGATGCTTCGGCCCGGGTGGTGTTCATTCACGGGGGCGCTCAGAACGCCCACACCTGGGACACCGTGGTGCTGGCGCTGGGGGAGCCCGCGGTGGCCATAGATCTGCCCGGCCACGGGCACTCCGATTGGCGGCCTGAGCACGACTACTGGCCGCCTTCGATGGCCGACGACGTGGCGGTGGCGATTCGGGAGCTGGCCCCGAAAGCTGAGCTCATTGTCGGCATGTCGCTGGGGGGTTTGACCGCCATCTGCCTGGGGGCCCGTTACCCGGAGCTGGTGCCCTCGTTGGCGGTGGTGGACGTGACTCCCGGCACCGACCACGCCAAGGCCGAGCCCATAGTGGAGTTCATCTCCGGACCCCAGGCTTTTGAGAGCTTCGACGACATCTTGGGCCGCACCATGGAGTTCAACCCCACCCGCACCGAGTCCTCCCTGCGGCGAGGCATCATCCACAACGCCTTCGAGCAATCCGACGGCAGCTGGACCTGGCGGTGGGACCCGGTGCGGGACTGGAAGCTCACCGACCCGGACAAGCCCGGTGCCGGCAGCCCGGAGTTCTCCGACCTGTGGACCGCGGTGGATGCGCTGGGGTGCCCGGTAGTGCTGTATCGGGGGGCGGATTCAAGCGTGGTGGGCGATGAGGACGTGGAAGAGCTCCTGCGCTGCCAGCCTGATGCCGAGGTGGTCGTGGTGGCCGATGCGGGCCACAGCATCCAGGGCGACCAGCCGATTGAGCTGGCCCGCCTATTGGCCTCCCGCCTGGGTTAGTCGTTGCCGTAAGCCGCGCTCAGACGCTCGGAGCCGCTGATGGTGGGTGTCGCCGAGGGGGTTAGTCGTTGCCGTAGGCCGCGCTCAGACGCTCGGCGCCGCCGATGCCGGGAGCGGGTTGGCCGCCGGGATAGCGCACCTCGAAGGCCCCGGCCAGGCCGTCTCGCCAGCTCACCTGGCATGGGCCGGTGAGCGAAATCCGCTTGGCCGGATCGGCGCCCGCACCGGGCTGGGAGCCCGGGAATACGTCGTAGATGACCTCGGGCATCTTGCCCGAGAGCTCGCCCAGCAGCATCACCCAGTCTTCGGCTTTGACGTGCTCGTCCCCGCCCCAGTTGACCACCGTGGCCGGCACCGTGGCCGCGGCCAGAAGCGGCTCCACCTGGGCGTTCATGTCGTCTTGGTGGATGGGGGAGTAGGGCGAGGGGGCCGGTGCCCGCAGCCGGATCGGCTGGTCGCTCATCAGCCAGTCCATGTGGTACACCGGCAGCCCGCCGTTGGGCCCATAGCTGGCATTGATGCGGGCGATGGTGGTGGGCAGGTTCAAGGCCCGGGCCATGGTCCGGGCCACCGCCTCCCCGCCGATCTTCGACATCGAGTAGGTGGGGGCGTGGACGGCGTGGCAGTCGCCGATGCGGTCGGTCTCGGCGTAGAGGTGCCACGGGTCGGGATTGGGGTGGTACACCGAGCAGGTTGAAGCAATGAGCGCGGCCTTGGCCTTGTGGCAGTGGGCCATGAGCAGGCCGGTGCCCTCGGCGTTCACCTGGATGGCCCAGTCGTAGTCAAACCCCTGGCTCTGGAAGGCGGCCATGTGGACCAGGTAGTCGAAATCGTCGGGCAGCATGGAAAAATTCCCGTCGGCCATGTCCACCACCTCGGTGTGAACTCCGGCGGCATCCACCATCTCCCGGCTACCCTCGGCGCTGAACCGGGCGATTCCCCACACCTCGTTGTGCTCGGCCAAGTAGGCGGCCATGGGAAAGGCGATCTGGCCGGTCATGCCGGTGATGAGGATCTTCTGGTCTTGCAGCATGGGAGTTCCTTACAGGTCGGGGCTACAGGTCGTCGATCAGTTTGAACAATTCGGCCGAGGCCAGTCCGGCCTCGACTCCTGCCACGGCCAGCTTGTCGGCCACCCACGAGTGGAATCGGGCTAAGTCGGCATCGCCGGGGTCGGGGGGTAGGTCCAGGGTGGTCTCATACTGGCTGACGAAGGCCTCGATTGCACTGGCCTTGGCCGCCTCGAAGCCCGCGGTGTTCTCGGCGTGGTCGGGTTCGTCGGCCTCGAACAGCAGCAGGGCGTCGGGGCGGTGGGGGGCCATTCCCAGTTCGGGGAAGAAGTGGGGGTCGCGGGCGGCCACGATGCCGTCGACGGTCAGCCAGCCGGCGTGGCGATGATCGGGATGAAGCCGCCATCGCCGCCATGGGTCGTGGCCCAGCACCACGTTGGGGCGCAGGGTGCGGATCCACGAGGCAACCTGTCGGCGGGGTTCAGGACCCGACTCCAGCTCCCCGTCGACCCATCCCAGGAAGACCACATCGGCTACCGCACCCAGCCGCCGAGCCGACTCGCGCTGCTCGTCTTGGCGCACGGCCACCAGCTTGTCCAGGTCGGCATCCGGATCCCAGGTGCCCTTGGAGCCGTCGGTGCATACCAGCAGGCTCACCTCGCAGCCTCGGGCGGCCCATTTGGCCAGTGTGGCCCCGGCCTTCAGCTCGATGTCGTCGGGGTGCGCGCCGATGGCCAGCGCCCGTTCGGGGGTGGACAGGTCTTTGGATTTCATGTCCTCACGGCCAATTCGGTGAGGTCGGCGGGAAGATCGATATCGAGTCCGAAGGTTGAGTCGCGCAGAATCCTCAGACTGCGCCCCAGCCGCTGAGCCTCAGCCAAGTGGCGAGCGAACGAGCCCCGGCCGTAGGAGAACTCAAATGGGCAGTCGGTGGGCAGGGCGATCACGTTGGTGCCGTCGTTGTGGCGGTCGGGCACCAGGGTGATGCCGGGCCAGTCGCCCAGCGGGGCCAGCGATCCGGCCAAAGGCAGGTCTCCATGGGCCACGATCACCCGGTCGAACTCGGCCTCTTTCAAATGATCTACCCCGCTGCGCACCGCGCCGTTCAGCCCGGTGCCGGGTCGCCACACCACCTCAGCGCCCACGGAGTCGGCCCAGTCCCGCACTCCGCTGTCATCGCACACCACCGCCACCGGCAAGGGCGTGGCCGACTGAACTACGTGGGTGGCCATATCGCGGGCTAAGGCGGCCCGCTCGGTGGCCCCTAGAGCGGGTGCCAGCCGGTGCTTTGCCTCCGCAAAGGCCTTCACCGGAATCAACACCGCCACCGTCGGCCTTGGACTCACCCGTGGGAGTCTACGGCCATCCAGTCTCTCGGCCTATACGCGGCACCGCTGGCTAATTCTCGACCCGACCCGTCTACGCTCAATGCCTATGTCGAACAGGGTTGCGGTCATCGGCGGAGGGTCGTGGGGCACCACGGTTGCCCATCTGGCCGCGCATAACGAGCCCACCGTTCTGTGGTGCCGTGATCTCAAGACGGCTGGCGCCGTGAACGAGCACCACGCCAATCCCCGCTACCTGGCCGGCTTCGACCTGCATCCCAGTCTGCGGGCCACCACCGACTTGGAGCAGGCCGTGTCGGAGGCCGAAGTGGTGGTGATGGGTGTTCCGTCCTCGGTATTCCGACCGGTCATGGAGAGGGTGGCTCCTCACTTGCGCCCGTGGGTGCCGGTGGTGAGCCTTACCAAGGGGCTGGAGCAGGGCACCCGTCGGCGCATGACCGAGATCATCAACCAGGTGGCCCCTGCTCACCCGGCGGGGGCGCTCACCGGTCCCAATCTGGCCAAGGAGATCTTGGCCGGCCACGCCGCCACCTCGGTCATCGCCATGGCCGACGACACGGTGGCCACCGCCCTTCAAGGGGTGTTCACCACCGACCTCTTCCGGGTCTACACCAACGACGACGTGGTCGGCTGCGAGTTGGGCGGCACCCTCAAGAATGTGATCGCTTTGGCCTCGGGCATGGTGGACGGCCTCGGCGCCGGGGACAACACCCGGGCCGCGGTGATCACCCGGGGCTTGGCGGAGATGGGCCGACTGGGCACCGCCATGGGCGGACGAGCCGACACCTTTGCCGGGCTGGCGGGGATGGGCGACCTTCTGGCCACTTGCATGAGCCCCCAGAGCCGGAATCGCCATGTTGGCGAGCAGCTGGGGCGGGGTCGGAAGCTCAAGGAAGTTCTGGCCGAGATGGACCAGGTGGCCGAGGGAGTGTTCACCGCCGGGGTGGTGGTGGAGCTGGCCGCTGAGCACGGCATGGAGATGCCCATCAGCGCCGAGGTGTTCGCCGTGGTCAAGGGAACGAGAACCGCCGCTCAGGCGACAAGGGTGCTGATGGGGCGCCAAGCCCGCCCCGAGCCGGAGGACAACAATTTCAAGAAGTCACGGCTCCGCCGTATCTGGCGGTTCGTCACCCGCGCCTCTCGATGATCAGCGCACTCCACTCACGGTGAGCAAATCGCTCGACGTTCTCGGTGCCCCGGGATGGGGGGAGGTAGATGCCCGAGGTTTGGTTCAACCGGGCAGCAGGGAATGGACGCTGGACTGGTGGGTGGGCGCGTCCGACCGCTGGCACCGGGCATCGCAGGAGGCCGCAGTGCGCCAGAGCGAGGTGGGGGCCGGTGCGGTGGTGGAGACCCGCATGAAGGTGCCCGACGGAGATGCGGTGCAGCGGGTGTGGGCGGTGGCCGCTGGCGGGGGACCGGCGGTGGCGGTGGTGGAGGTGGGCAACGAGGCTGCCACCGCCTTCGCGGTCGCACTGGTGGTGGAGGCTCCGGGGGCGGTGCTGACGGTACACCAGGCTGGGGTGGCCGTTGGTGGACAGCCGGTGCTGGTGTGGGATCGTCCCCCGGCGGGGGCCGCGGTCGGGCACGATGCGGTCGAGGCTCTGTTGGAGGTCGAAGGCGGGGCAACGACCGGGTTGGAGGGGAGGGGTCGCGACGTTGCCGCCCTGGTGTGGCCGCTGCCTCATACCGCCCGGGTGGCGGTCAGCGCATCGCTCGGCCGGGGATCGTTCCCGCCGCCCTCCGACCTGCCCGATGCCGATGCGGTGCTGCGTGGTTGGCAGGCCCATCTGGACCGGGGGGCACGGATCGAGGTGCCCGATGAGGGCTTGGCCCGGCGCATCGATCGCAATCGACGCCGCTGGCTGGGGCGTACGGGCCGCATGGAGACGGCCGACGTTGTCGAGCTCTGCGAGCTGTCGGTGCGGCTCGACCACCACGGCTACCACGACGACGCCGAGCTGGTGCTGGACGAGGTCGCCGCCCGTTGGACAACTGAGGCGCCGACCGAGCGGCTGAGGGCCCTCACCGTCCATCACGACCTCACGGGTGACCAACAGGCTGCGGTTCGATTTGTCGAGGCTGCGGCCGAAGCGGTTGAGGCTGCCGCCCGGATCGGCGCAGAGGTGCCGGTGGCACCGGTCGAGCGCCTTCTGATCGCCGCAACCCAGGATCGGGCCGCTCAGGACCTCCGCCGTCTCGACCTGAGGCCGGCTGACCCTCCGTCCCAAGGGCTGCGGGCCGAGCTGGTGGCCGATCACGAAGACGAGTTGCTGGTGGCCCCCGGCTTTCGACCGGCCTGGAAAGGCGGGCCCTTGGCGGTCTACGGTCTGCCCACCCGGTTCGGCCCAGTGTCGTATGCGGTGCGCTGGCACGGTGCCCGCCCGGCGCTGTTGTGGGAGCTGGACTGCCGCCCAGGCCAAAAGCCGGTCACCCTTCGAGCTCCAGCCTTGGACCAGAGGTGGTCGAGCGACGAACCGACCGGAGAAACGCTGTTGGCCGCATCCCGCTAGCTACCTTGAAGAGATGCGGGCCGCACTCAAGTCGGCTGCCCCCACCCTGGCAATTGAGCGCCGCCTGTGGGCCGAGGGCCACCAGGTTGTCGTGGGCATGGACGAGGTGGGCAAGGGCGCATGGGCGGGCCCCCTCACCCTGGTGGCCGCGGTACTGCCCACCGATCGGAGGGTCTACCGCGTACGGGATTCCAAGCTTCTGACCGAAGACGAGCGGGAGGGGCTCTACGACCGGATCGTCGATTGGTGCGTGGCCTGGTCGGCGGGCCACGCCAGCAACGACGAGTGCGATCAGCTTGGCATGTCGGCGGCTCAGCGACTGGCCGCTCGGAGGGCGCTGGACGGGCTGGGCCTAGAGGCCGACGCCGTGCTGGTGGACGGCCGGTGGGACTTCGTGGGCAACGGCAAGACCCGGGCACTGGTCAAAGGCGACGTCGCCTGCCTGTCCATCGCCGCGGCGTCCATCCTGGCCAAGGTCACCCGCGACCGGCTCATGCGGTCCGCAGCCGTCGACTACCCCGACTACTGCTTCGACTCCAACAAGGGCTACCCCTGCCCTCGCCACCGGGCCGCCCTGGCCGCCCAAGGCCCCACCCCCCTTCACCGCCGTTCCTGGGCCTTCATGGACAACCTCGGCTGGGCCCACCTCCGCATACCCTCCGGCCCCGACACCGCCTTGCCGTTCTGAACAGTCAGTCGGCAGTGCCGCGCTCAACTATCCACTGGTGGGGTTGGCCGGTGATGGCGGCGACGCGCTCGAAGTCGGCGTCGTAGTGGAGCACGGTGAGTTGGCGGGCTTCTGCTGCTGCCGCGACGAGGGCATCTACCAGTGATAGCGACCGGTGCTGGCCTGACTGAGCCAAGAGGCCTTGCACCTCGACTGCCCGTCTATGGTCGGCATCAGTGGTTGGAATATGGGGGAAGGCGGCCAGCACTTCCATGAGTTCTCGGTGATCGGCGAGGCGTTGGGCGCTGAATCCGAGTTCGAACGCTACCGGGGCGCACACCGCGATGCGTCCCTCGGCGATCAGGGGGGCAGCAGTGGAGGCGACAGTGGGCTTTGACAAGCGGGAAAGGGCGCTGGTGTCAGCCAGAAAGAGGGTGCGCGGCAACTAGTTGTCCCCGCCCCAAGCAGTCTCGACGGCATCGAAGTCGAAGCGCTCGGGCTGGCTGAGCAGACCGATGAGCTCAAGGCGCCGCTTGGCGTTGACGATCTCGAGAAGAGAGGCATGAATGGTCTCACGCAGCGTTTTCGTCCCCAAGATTTCCGCCGCCTGCTGGGCGATATCTCTATCTACAAAAACAGATGTCTTAGCCACTAGCTCAAGATATCAGAACCGCTAGCACTATCGTCGAAATAGCCCACCTGTTTATGTCCACTTGGCGAAAGGGATGATGTCGGTCCGGCTGCGGGTACCGGGTACGATCTCGGGGCGTATGGGACAGCCGGTGACTGTTGTGGAGAGGGCGACTAGCCGCCCGGGGGTGATCCGCTATGAGATCAACCGGAGCATCACCGGTACCGGCCATGAGCACTATTCGGTGGGGCGGGAAGTTGCCGGGGAGCGGCCGGTGGACGAGCTGGCCCGCCGCCTGTTCGACCGGGGCGGTATCGACGCCATCCACGTGAACAGCAACATCATCACCGTCGATTTGGCCAAGGGCGGCACTCGGGACGGCATCGACGATCTGATCGCCAACCTGTTCATCTACTACGGCCCCGGCGTCGAGGTTCCCACTATTCCCGAAGGGGACTGACGGGCGGCGGAGGCGATGACCTCTCGTCGCGAGGCAGTCGAGCGCTGGTTCATCCGGCGGGGCGTTCCCCACGTCATCCACGACTATCGGGCTACCACCGACGTATTCACCCGGGCGGTGCCGTTCCTGGCGCTGGTGTTCCTGATCGAGATATTCGCCTCCTTCGGCGACCGGTTCGACGGCTGGGCCCAATTCGGGGTGTTCTGGGCCGGTGCGGCCATTGCCCTGGGAGCAGTGGCGGCGGTCAACGGGCTCAGGGGGCGACGGCTGTTTCAGCTTCCCGACCGGGTGGGCGCCATCGAGATGGCGGTGTTCGTGCTGATTCCCCCCGTGCTGCCGGCCCTGTTCTCCGACGACCGGTTGTCTGATACCGCCGGTCTGGCGGTGATCAACATCGCCCTTCTCGTGGGGGCCTATGTGGTGGTTAGCTTCGGGCTGCTTCCCATGCTGGTTTGGGCCGGGGCCTACTCGGCCAACCAGATCGCCCTGATCGGCCGATTGGTGGGGCGGATTCTGCCGCTGCTTCTGGTGTTCAGCGCCTTCTTGTTCTTGAACGCCGAGGTGTGGCAGGTGGCCCACAACTTCACCTGGCCCTTCTACGCCATCGTTTTGGGGGTTGTCGGCCTCATTGCCCTCGGCTCGGTGGCAGTGCGGGTGCCGTCTGAGCTGGTGGGTCTGGCCCGGTTCGACAGCTGGGATCAGGTATGCCAGTTGATCGACGGGTGCGATTCGCCGCTGGCCCCGGCTGAGCCGCCCACCGGCTTCGCCGCTTCGGATGTTCCGCCCCTCGACCGCATGGATCGGGTGAACCTCGGGCTGCTGATGTTCGTCGCTCAAGCGGTGCGGGTGGTGCTGGTGGGGGTGGTGATCGGGGCGTTCTATGTGGCCTTCGGTCTGCTGGCGGTGAGGGAGGCCACCATCGTGTCGTGGGTGGCCTCGGATGCGCTCGACCCCCTGGCCCGCTTCGGCTTGTTCGGCAACGAGCTGGTGCTCACCTGGGAGTTGCTAGGGGTGTCGGGTTTCATTGCCACCCTGTCGGCCCTTCAGTTCGCCGTGTCAACCATCGTCGACAAGGCCTATCGGGAGCACTTCTACGACGATATGGCCCACGAGGCCCGAGAGGTGCTGGCCACCCGGGCCCTGTACCTGGCCGAGCTCAGCCAGGAGGCCGATCCGGGAGACGGTTAAGGTCCGCAGGCAATCTTCTGGAAACCCAGGGAAATCCACAGAATGAACCGATAATGCCTCTTATGGTCCACAGGGTGTCGCGCCTATAGTCGCGATTGAGCCGGGACGGGCAACACCGCACTTAGCAGGGAAGCGCCGCTCGTCCCGGCTCAATCTTGCGTCCCTAGGCACGCTTGAATGAAGGATAGCGGCTGCCATCTATCGCATTCAAGCTCTCTGACCAGGCGTGACGCGCCAAATTCAGCCGACCGCTGAGTTGCGGAGGAATTCGCCGGGGAGCGCCCCGGTGGACCGCTGGTCGGCCCAGGTGGGCACGCCGTTGACCACGGTGGCCCGATAGCCGGCCGGCTTGCGGCTGTAGCGCCAGCTGCCGGTGGGGAGGTCGTCTACCCGGACCTCGTCGCCCAGATCGATCTCGTCGAGGGCGAACACGGCCAGGTCGGCGGCGGCCCCCTCGGCCACCACCCCCCGGTTCGGTATCCCGAAGAACGCGGCCTGCTTTCCGGTCACTGAGTACACCGCCTCCTCGGTGGTGAGCAAGCCGAGGTCGCGCACCATCGAGGTCAAGAAATAAGTGGCGTCGCCGGCGCCGACGAACATCTGGATGTGAGCGCCGGCGTCCGACGCCCCGTTCACCGTCATCGGGGAGCGGGCCATCTCCGCCAGCGTCTCGTTGTCCACCGGCTGGGGCTGGGTCTTGAGGTGGGTGTCCATGTTGTTGTCCAGCAGCCAATCGGCCACTGCGTCCGAGAGATGCACGCCCCGGGCCTCGGCCAGATCGGCGATGGACCGCCCGGTCCACTCGGCGTTGCGGGGTTCATCGGAGGCCAGCAGGATCATGTGGGGGCGGTTGATGGGCGCCAGGGTGTAGGTGCAGGCGTCCCAGTCGTGGCGGGCCCGCTCTCGCCAGGCGTCGTCGCGGAGCATGGCCATCTTGGCCTCGTCGCCGTCCACGTTGCACAGCTCGTGCCACGCTTCCACCCCGCTCCACATGATCGACCGCTCGAAGTGGAGGTTCACATACCCGGGCCGCACCGAATACAGCGTGGCGATCTGGCCGCCCTCGGCGTTGAGCCGCTCCACCAGCTCGAGGGAGATCTGGCGCTCTTTGGCCCGGTTCTCCTGGGAGAAGAAGCCGCCCCAGTTGGCCCGGATACCCCGATCCCGGCACAGCGCGGCCATTCGCTCCATGTCGCCGGGGAAGTGCTCGAACTCGAAGGCCCGGGGCACGAACTGGAAGGTGGCGCCGGGGTGGGCGGCCACCACGTCGAGCAGGTCGCCCCACTCCTGGTCGTCGGCCATGCGGCTGGGCACCAGCCGGTTGTGGCGGTCCAAGTCCATCAGCGAGGTGGAAAGCCCGAACGCCCCGGCGGCCAGCCCCTCGTTGAGCAGTTGGGCCATCTCGGCCCGCTCGGCTTCGGTGGCGGTCCGCTCCCACGCGTCGGCGCCCATCACCCACATCCGCAGGGTCTGGTGAGGGAAGAAAGCGGCCACGTTTAGCGCCGTGGGGTGCTCGTCGTTGGCGGCCTGGTACTCCGGCCAGGTCTCCCACGTCCACGGGATGGCCGTCTCGAAGGCATCGGTGGGGAGATCCTCGATGAAGCACATCAGCTCGATGAGCTGGTTGCGGTCGGCTTCCCGTAGTGGGGCTAGGCCCAGGCCGCAGTTGGCCAGCACCACGCTGGTGGTGCCGTGCGACGGCATGGGGTCGATGTGGGGGTCCCACCACAGCGATCCGTCGTAGTGGGTGTGGGGCTCGATGAACCCCGGCGTCACCAGGGCGCCGCCGGCGTCGATCTCCGGCTCGCCGTCGGGCCGTAATCCAGGTCCCACTTCGACGATCCTTCCCGAGCGCACCCGCACATCAGCCTTGAACGAGGGTGCGCCGGTGCCGTCCACCACCGTTCCCCCGCGAACCAGCAAATCTCCTGAAGCCATGGGTGAACCTTAGGGGCTGCGCGGATTGGCGGGGTATGTGGGGTTCCATATAGAGCATGTCTCCACGAAAAGGGGGGAACCTCGATTTGCCGGTTGACTGGCCTGCCTCTAGCTTGGCGCTCTGTGACTCTGCTTTTTGATCTGTTTGGCAATCGGCGGCCCCGGGGAGCGGTCGCTGCGCTCGCGGTGGCGGCGGGCTTGCTGGTGTCGCTTCTCGGCGCCGCCGGGGCCGGCGCGCAGCCTGCATCTGAAGCCCA